>JAFWSY010000080.1 GCA_017519155.1 Eubacterium sp. | reverse complement strand
CAACAGCACCTCTCACAAGCGCAACACTTTCCTGACCAAGCACGTCCTTTACAAAGATGGTAGAGGCATTGATAATGCAGGTGTCTGTGGATGAAAGGATGGCTGAAAGAAGACCGAAGATAAGAACTATTCCCACCGGCTTCGGTATCAGTCCTATCACATACATAAGAATCTTACTGTCTCCCAGTTCGTCAGGGGTAACATTTGCCTTTACCCACATGCCTGTAAATGTAATTACCAATGAAAACAGAAGCAGAATTACTCCCGCAAAAAAGGCCGATCTTTTTGCCGTCTTTTCATCCTTAGAGATAAAGTTTCTAGACATGATATCCGGTCCCAGAAAATACACTCCACCTATCACAAAAAACTGAGTGAAAAGGTTCATAGGCCGATAGTCCTTATTCAGGAATTCTATTCCGTTAATTACTGCGTCCGTATCTCCTCCCTTTATAAAATAAAGATACGTACAGCAGATGATGATTCCCACCATTATAATGATCAGCTGAAGTTTGTCTGTTTTTACAACAGACATCTGTCCGCCCGCCAGGGTATAACCTATTACGATAATCGAAACGACTGCAAAGATAAGTCTGCTGTTTCTTCCAATGGCAAATGTAACCAATGCGTTCATTGCAACAAGCTGTCCTGCTATAACTCCTATCCAGGATACAACTATAATAAGCGCCAGAAGAAGTTCCGCCCCTCTTCCCACTGTGATACGTGCCAATTCAGGAAGAGTATCTGCATTTGTTTCTCTTACCTTTTCCGAAAGGATAAATGATTGAAGCAGAAGTCCCAGTGCGCCAAAAATAAGCCACCATATTCCGGGAAATCCTATCTGATAAACAGTATCTGCTATTCCGATGGTTGTGGATGCCCCCAGCATAGTTGCAAGAAGTGTCATTGTTACCGCAAAGGTTCCCTGACTCTTTCCTGCCACACCATAGTCCGAAAACGACTTAACCTTCCTTATATCCAGTACTGCGATAATAATAAAGAGCAAAAGATAAAAACCAAGTGCAATTAAAAATGTAGTGTTCATTTCTTTTCCATCCTGTACCATTTATGTTTATATCACCCTGTCAGAATCATAACATTGCTCGATTAATCTATCACACAAAAAAGGAAATGTCAACCTTTTATGATATTGTGGTTGACATTTCTTTTTTGTATATTAAGTTTTCCTCTTCGATTATTATACAGGTGAAAAATTATCTGCTAGAATCCCAGATTATCATTTACAAGTATTACATGTATTCTTCCTTCATGTCTGGAGAATCTTGTAATAAGTATCTGACAGCAGATAGTATCAGGCGATTTACAGTTCATGCACGAACCGGTCTTTGAGCAGGGTGTCGAAAGGCCGAATCTCTGAGCATTTATCGGAGCAGCTACATTTCTTGCCCTCTTCATGGCTCCGTCTACATCATCACAGATCTTATTCATTCCAACTATGAAAACAACCTTCTTAGGTCCCTGAGCTATGGCCGATACACGATTTGAATTACCGTCGATATTAACTATAACTCCATCCTCAGTCATAGCATTTGCACTTGCAAGAAAAACATCTGCATCATAGGCCGCAAGCATAGCCGCCCTTTTATCCTCAAACTTATCTCTATCTATAAAATTATAATTTCCATCCTTAAGCACATCCACAAGTCCGATCTCATGTGCACTCATAGCTCCACCCATTGTTACGGATGAACCTTCCGGAATAAGCTCCAGAGCCAGCTTCACTGCCTCCTCTTTTGATGCAGCATAATAGCCGGTCATATTACGAGACTTAAGTCCATTTATAACCTTCTGAGCCAGAAGTTCATTTCTTTTTACGATATTCTCATTCATATCATGTACCTCCCACATTACCATATGAAATACTATTAAAGTATGCTCTCCACCAAACGTGCTATAAGCTCATTTCTTGTGATAGCATTATCAGTTTTTATATCTTCTAAAAGGATACCAATTCCCGCTATATAGTTGATGGCTTTACCGGTCTCCATATCAACTATACCTTCAGTAAGAATTCCGCAGATTTTCTTTTTTCCCTGATATATACGGCTTTTGTTTTTAACAGACAGTTTTATATCCAGGGACTCTTCCAGTGTAGACTTAACACAACCGGCAATATACTCAGCAACAGATTGTTTTCCCTGTTTCATCTTTGAAGGTTCCAGAATAATACTAAGATATATACCTCCTTCAGGCGAATCAAAGGAGCTTCCATCATGTCCTCTTCCCGCAAGCTGTCTTTCAGCAGCAATTACAGTACCATGGCAAAATGTATCCTCACGGAATATAAGCTGTTTCTTTGCTTCGTTATTGGTAGAATCCAGTTCTTTATATACTATAATTGTCACAGAATCCGTTTTTTTCTTATTCAGGAATAATCTTATTCCTTCTTCCGAAATAATATTACTGTCTTCCCCCAGCCTGTATCCTTTATTATTTACAGATTCTATCGGGTATCCTTCGCTGCGTAGTTCATTTACAGCCTTCCATACTGCATTTCTTGATACCCCGCTTCTTTCAGCCAGTTCTGCGCCGGATATAAATTCTCCCCTGCAGCTTTCCAGGCTGGTAAGAACGTTGCTTTTTGTGCTCATAATCAATATTCCTCTACCAGTCCATCTGGTCTATTATATCAAATGCCTTTCCTTCCGGTTCTCTATGAAGAAATATCTCTTCTCCCGTTATCGGATGAACAAACTGCATTCTTGTGGAAAAGAGTCCTATCTCAGATTCTTTCCCTGCTTTTTTCGATTTCCCACGGGCAGTTTCCTTTTTGTCAGAATACTTCGCATCACCCCATATCGGAGTACCGTGTGCCGCCATCTGACAACGTATCTGATGATGGCGTCCGGTCAGAAGCTTCACGAGTACATATGATACAGGACCTTCATCCGTATCCAGTTCATCCAGAACCTCATACTCGAGCATAGCTCTCTTGGCACCCTTCGTATCCTTTGAAACGACCTTGGTTATATTAGCCTTCTTATCATGAAGCAGCCAGTCCTCATAGACTCCTTCCTGTTCCTTAAGAAAACCTGACACAACAGCCTGATAATATTTTTCTATCTCACTGCCCTGCACCATATCGCTGAGCTTTGCGGCAGTAGCTTCATCCTTTGCGAAAAGAACGATTCCTCCAACAGGTCTGTCGAGACGATTAATAACAGCCACATATGGCTCTTCAATCTGCTCGTCATTATCCTTTATCTCAGAGCTTGCCTTATCATACAGATACTCCTTTACGAGAGTTACCATATCCACTCCATAGGTTTTGTCCTGCTGACTTGGTACTCCATAAGGCTTTACACAAGCAATAATATATTCATCTTCATATACAATATCCAGTTTCATACATTTTCCCTTACCATCAAAAATTTAAAAAACACTATCCACATTTTAGCATTAAAATATGGATAGTGCTATTACATTTTATACTATATATCTAGCGAAAGGCCTACATTATGCCATCTCATCATAGATCTTCTGAGCGCTTACAAGTCTTACGCAGAGTGTAAAGAGCTCTGCTGCGAGCTTAAGATCTTCAAGATTAGGATAGGTAGGTGCTATACGGATATTGCTGTCATGAGGATCCTTTCCATATGGCCAGGTTGCTCCTGCCTTTGTCATGATAACTCCTGCCTTCTTAGCCTTATCAACTATCTCCTTGGCACATCCATCAAGAGCATCAAAGCTTATGAAGTAACCTCCGATAGGTCTTGTCCATTCTCCGATTTCAAGACCTCCGAGTCTGTTATCCAGAGTATTAAGAACTGCTTCAAACTTAGGTCTTATTATAGCAGCATGTCTCTTCATGTGTTCAGTCATGCCATGTATATCCTTGAAGAATCTTACATGACGAAGCTGATTAACCTTATCATGTCCGATGGTCTGATGTGTGAGCTGCTTAAGTATATCCTCCATGTTGTTAGGTGATGTAGCAAGTGCAGCTATACCACTTCCCGGGAATGATATCTTAGATGTAGAAGCAAACTTATAAACCATGTCCGCATTTCCTGCTTTCTTACACTCAGCAAGGATTTCTACTAGATAGTCTTCTTTATCTTCATAGAGGTGATGGATTCCGTATGCGTTATCCCAGAAGATTCTGAAATCCTTAGCCGCCGGATTAAGTCTTGCAAGACGACTTACTGTTTCATCAGAATATGAATAACCCTGAGGATTTGAATACTTAGGTACACACCATATACCCTTTATAGCATCATCCTCTGCTACAAGCTTCTCTATCATATCCATGTCCGGACCTTCCGGTGACATGGGTACTGGTATCATCTCTATACCAAAATACTCTGTTATTGCAAAATGTCTGTCATAGCCTGGAACAGGACAGAGGAACTTAACTTTGTCCAGTCTGCACCATGGGGTATTTCCAAGTATTCCATGTGTCATAGCTCTTGCTATGGTGTCATACATAACATTCAGAGAAGAATTTCCATAGATAATGATATTATCCGGATTATTCTCCATCATATCTCCGATAAGAACCTTTGCCTCTTCTATTCCTGTCAGGACTCCATAATTACGGCAGTCCGTTCCGTCTGCACAGGAGAGGTCTGCTTCTGAATTAAGTGCATCCATCATTCCCATGGATATATCCAGCTGTTCACGGCATGGTTTTCCACGGCTCATATCTAGATGAAGATCCATGTCCTGATACTTCTTATACTGCACTTTCAGCTCCTTTATTTCCTCTGCAAGCTCTTCTTTTGTCATGTCTTTGTAAGCTTTCATCTTTTATATTCCTCCAATTCTTCGGAATTTCTTATTCATTCTAGTCGAACATTATAAAATATTCTTATATAAGTGTCAAAAAGTACTTTTAAACTTTTTTGCTCACTTTTTATCATCCAAGAAGCAGATACACAAAATATCCCGAATAGGCCAGCAGCATGAGAATTCCCCCTGCTCTTCCAAGTCGCTTGTTCTTTACTGTAAGCAGCCAGAGGAGACTAGCAGCAAAGAGTGCCATAAATCCGTCAAACATAAAGTTTGCCGCTTCTGATATATATGGAAGATCTATTATTACACTTGTTATTCCTAGTATAAACAGTATATTGAACAGATTACTTCCTACTATATTACCTATGGCAAGATCTACATTTCCCTTTCTTGCTGCAGTTACAGAAGTCATAAGCTCCGGAAGGGAAGTTCCGAAGGCTACTATGGTAAGACCAATAACTCTGTCTGAAACTCCGAAGGTTCTGGCAACTGCCGAAGCACCATCTACTGTTATATCACTTCCGAAGATGATTGCCGCCAGACCGCCGAGGATGAAAATAGGAATCAGCCACAGCTTTATATCCTTAGTCTCTTCCTCTTCTTCTTCATGTGATTTTGCATACCACATGAGATAGCCGATATAACCTGCAAGCATGATCAAAAATATAATTCCTGTTACTCTTGTGATACTTCCACCTACTGTACCCCAGGTAATGCAAAGTATTGTAGAAAAAATCATAAACGGAATATCTATTCTTACTGTGTCCCTTTTTACACTAAGAACTGTAATAACCGAGGTTATACCGAGAATAAGCAGGATATTCATGATGTTACTTCCCAGTACATTTCCGATGGATATACCATTATTCCCCTTAACTGCCGCACTGATACTGACTGCCGCCTCCGGAGCACTGGTTCCCATAGCCACTATGGTAAGACCGATAACTATCTGAGGAACTCCCAGCTTCTTAGCTATAGCAGCGGCGCCATCAACAAAAAAGTCTGCTCCCTTGATAAGGAGCAGGAACCCTATTATTATTTTCAAAACACTAATTACTAAGCTCAATGATTCTTTACACCTTCTTTTGAATTTTGAAACTAGGTAAAATGTACCACATGAATCGACAGTTTTCAACCATTTAGGGCATATGATCTACTCATAGATCATATCAATAATCCCCTTCATTTCTTCAGGAGTGACTCCGCTCATCTTTGCTTTATCCACAGCTTCAGAGAGCAGCTTCTCTATCTGTCTCAGATTTTCTTCCTTTAGAAACTCAGCATTCTGCGCCTTAACAAAACTGCCTCTTCCTGTATAGGTTTCAATGAAACCATCTCTCTCCAGTTCCTCATAGGCACGTTTTGTGGTGATGAGACTTACTCTCATCTGCATGGCCAAATTACGCATCGAAGGGAGAGCATCCCCGGGGGAAAGCTCTCCGCTCATTATCATAGCTTTTATTTGATTAACGATCTGTATATAGATCGGATCATTCGAAGAATTCGTTAATATAATATCCATATATTTACACCTATTAAAAATGAGTCAATTGGACCGGTTCATTTTGACACATTTTTTCTTGTCATATATATCCAGCACGCAGTCCCTATCAGAAGTGCCGGAACCAGCATACAGCAGCCAATTATAAAGTTTTTCCCTTCCACCAGTTCATTTGAAAGGAATATTGAAAATAGCACATTGCATACTGTGTCTATAACTGCATGTGCGATGATTGGTGCAATCACCGAATCTGTCATCTTACGAAGAAGCTGCATTATTGCTCCTAAAAAGATACAAAGTACACACATAAGAGCTATATTTGTTATGGGGAAAGCCGGTGCGTCTTTTCCGAAATTCAGACCTATCGTAATAAGCGGCGGTATATGCCAGAGTCCCCAGATGATTCCGCCTATGATGATAGAACCATGGAGTCCAAACAGTTTTTCCAGTTTATCATAGAGGAATGCTCTCCATCCCAGCTCCTCACCAATAAGGATAAATGCCGCTATATAAAACTCGACGCTTTTTACGGAAATTGCTGCTATTACTTCCAGGAGTCCGTTTTCCGCTTTGATAGTAAAGCCTGCTCCGAGCACGATTGTTATTATAACACAGTTCAGTAATCCAAATGCAACCGGAAGTAATACCGAAAGCAGATATCCTTTAAAATGTCCTGTAAATTTCGGAAAAAGTATATCATCTCTGAAGCCTTCGTGAAAGACATATCTTGCTGCTATACATCCTATGGCAGGACTGAAGGTCGCCAGATAATAGCACAAATATTCAAAAGGTGTGATTGTACCTTCTAATTCATTATCTGAAATGCCTTTCCACCCGAAGGTCATCATAATTCCAAATGTGATCAGAAGGAATACGCCGATCTGGGCATAAGTCTTTTTCTTAGATGTCATCTCTCAGCACCCCCTTCTTATAAACTCTGCAGGAGATACGATAGGATATGTAATAGAAAAGAACAACAAGATGATAACACATTGCCCAGACTATATACCCCTTCAGAGTCATATTCGTTACAAATTTCTTTAATTCAGCCGAAAGGACTTCAAAACCTTCACCACTTCCCTCCGGTGTTTCCGAAATCTGTCTAAAGATTCTGATCAAAATAACTAAAATTCCTTTATCTCCCATCAGCCACTCGATATTTCCGAAAAGCAGATAAATGGAAACAATCAGAAATATAACTACAGAGATAAGAATTCTTATTACTGAAGCCTTATCAGCTCCGAATCTAAAGGCAAGGGGAAGCTCTATCGCATTCAGAAAGATGAAACAAAAGTTATTAAACATAGTGATGGTACAACTACTAATATCAGATTGATTGATAAAGATAATATACATAACAACAAATTACAAGTAATAAATCAATATGTTAATAATGGAGCTAGAGATAATAGATATGATGTTACTATTCTAGTTAAT
>JAFWSY010000079.1 GCA_017519155.1 Eubacterium sp. | reverse complement strand
CAAGGGCAAGTTTGCTTATGATTACAAGCTTACTGACACATTCATGGGCTTCCACTGCGGAAATACAGCTACGGACAAGCTTGCATTCTGCGAGATGAAGAACCAGAAGATCATGGCTCGTACACTTCCTGAAGAAGTTACAAACGGAACTCTTGAAGGAGACCTTATTCCGGGTGAAGCTACAATCTTCAGACTTCAGTCAACATCTGACGGAAAGCTTCGTGCTTACGTTGCAGAAGGTGAGATCCTTCCTGTAAGAACAAGATCTTTCGGTGCTATCGGTATCTTTGCTATACCTGAGATGGGAAGATTCTACCGTCACGTACTTGTTCAGAAGAACTATCCACATCATGCAGCTATCACATTCCATCACAATGGAAAGCTTCTCTTTGATGTATTTAAGTACCTCGGAGTAAGATTCGATGAGATCGATTATAATCATCCAGCAGGAACACTTTATAAGTCAGAGAATCCATTTGCTTAATCTAAGCATTTAAAACTTGATATTATTTTTTCAGAAAAATATTTAAGAAGATTCCTCACTACGTTCGGGATGACAAGTATATGTTGTTCCGGACGGAGCGAAGAATCTTTATTTTAAACGTAAGGAAGGAATAAAGTATGTTTATTGGCGTAGATCTGGGTACTTCTGCCGTTAAGCTCTTAGCGATGAGCTCAGCAGGAGAAATCCTTAAAACAGTTTCAGTTGAATATCCCATAAGCTTTCCTAAGTCCGGTTGGTCAGAGCAGAAGCCTGAAGACTGGTATGCAGGTACCATAAAGGGTATAAAGCTCCTTCTTGAAGGACTTGATGATACTAATGTAGAAGGTATCGGTATCGGCGGTCAGATGCACGGTCTTGTTATTCTCGATGAGAATGATGATGTTATCCGTCCTGCAATCCTCTGGAATGATGGACGTACAACTGCTGAGACAGATTATCTCAACAATGTTATTGGTAAGGATAAGCTTTCTGAGTATACAGGAAATATAGCATTTGCAGGATTTACTGCACCAAAGGTTCTCTGGGTAAAGAACAATGAACCTGATAATTTTGCTAAGATCAAGAAACTCATGCTTCCTAAAGACTACATCGTTTATAAGTTCACAGGTTCTTATGTATCTGATTATTCTGATGCATCAGGAATGCTCCTTATGGATGTGAAGAATAAGTGCTGGTCCAAGGAAATGCTCGATATATGCGGCATATCTGATATAGAGATGCCTACACTTCACGAGAGCTTCGATGTTGTCGGTGAAGTTAAGTCAGAGGTTCTTTCTGAGATAGGTATAAGCGGAAATGTAAAGGTTGTTGCAGGTGCCGGCGATAATGCTGCTGCAGCTATCGGTACAGGTACTGTTGGTGAGGGCGGATGTAATCTGTCACTTGGAACTTCAGGTACTCTGTTTATATCAAGTGAGAGATTCTCTGTTGATGATAAGAATTCACTTCATTCATTTGCACATGCTGACGGCGGCTTCCATCTTATGGGCTGTATGCTTTCTGCAGCATCATGCAATAAGTGGTGGATGGATGAAATTCTTAGAGATAAGGATTATGCAGCTTCACAGAAGGGTATCGAGAAGCTTGGCGAGAATAATGTATTCTTCATGCCTTATCTTATGGGTGAGAGATCACCTCACAACAATCCTCTTGTTAGAGCCGGATTCCTCGGAATGAGCATGGATACTACAAGAGAAGATATGATCCAGGCTGTTCTTGAAGGTGTAGCCTTCGGTCTCAGAGACAGTCTTGAAGTTGCAAGAAGCCTTGGAATAAAGGTTGATGTATCCAATATCTGCGGTGGTGGAGCAAAGAGCCCGCTGTGGAGAAAGATCGTTGCAAATATAATGAACATCAAGCTTGAGATTCAGGCTAATGATGAAGGACCTGCTCTTGGTGGAGCTATTCTTGCAGCAGTAGGCTGCGGTACATTTAAAGATGTAAAGGAAGCAGCAGATAAGATAGTTAAGGTTGTAGAGACAGTTGAGCCTGAGCAGGAACTTGTAGCTAAATATGAAGAAAAATATGCTCATTTCAAGAAGCTGTACCCTACAGTAAAGGATTTATATTAGGAGTGTGGACATGAAAAAAGAATTTGGTGTTACTAAGGATGGGCTGGCTGTCACAGCTTATACATTAAGTAATAAATCCGGTATGTCTGCCACACTGATCAATTACGGAGCTACACTTGTAAAGCTTGAGGTTCCTGATAATGCAGGAAATAAAAGAGATGTAGTTCTTGGATATGATGATGTTACAGGATATGAAGAGAATACTACATTCTTCGGTGCTGTAATCGGAAGAAATGCAAACCGTATCTGTGATGGAAAGGTTACTATTGATGGTGTAACCTACCAGATGGAGCAGAATGACAATGAGAACAATCTTCACAGCGGATCAGCAGGAGTAGACAAGAAAGTATGGACAACGCTCTCTGAAGATGATGAATCATCTGTTACATTTATCTGCAAAACAAATGATATGGAGCAGGGACTTCCGGGAAATGTAACAATAACTGTTACATATTCTCTGACTGATGACAACGAACTTGTTATTACTTACGATGCAGTAAGTGATAAAAAGACAGTTATCAATCTTACAAATCATTCATATTTTAATCTTAATGGTCATTATAAAGGAAGTATCGAGAATCATGATCTCATGATAAATGCGGATTATTATAATCCGGTTATCGATGAGAAGTCTATTCCTACAGAAGAGAATGCTCCTGTTGAAGGAACTGTATTTGATTTCAGAACTCCCAAGCCTATTGGCCGCGACATAGAGGCTGATAATCAGCAGCTTCAGTTCGTTGGTGGATATGACCATAACTATGTGATTAACGGTAATACCGGTGATATGAGATTATTTGCCACAGCTTATTCGCCTGACAGCGGTATATTCATGGAGTTTTCTTCAGACCAGACAGGCACACAGCTGTACTCAGGTAATTTCATAGGTGAACAGGTAGGAAAGGGCGGATTCAATTATCACAAGAGATCCGGTTTCTGCCTTGAACCGCAGTATATACCTAAT
>JAFWSY010000078.1 GCA_017519155.1 Eubacterium sp. | reverse complement strand
TACCCTTTGGACTGTTAAAGATTTCATCGGTTATACTGTAGGATGACATATCTCCCACAAAGAAAACCAGAAATGAAAAAACAGGATTTATCATAAGTGCAAAAGGAGTAACGAAATACTTATTTCTTTGTATATTAATAAGATATTCCACAAGCATTACTACAAATGGCAGACCATATATTCCCAGATAAATTACGTAGGAAAGAATGATGGCAGTTATAGATTTTCTGCAAACGGAAGAAGCAAAGATTCCTACACTTCCTGCAAAGCATGCAAAAATAAATGCCAGAATTATATACTTAAACAGTGTCAGCCATGAGAGTCCTCCTACCAGAAATGCCAATGAAAGCATGGGCAGACTGGCTATAATAAAGGTCATTACTCTTATTACTGCGGAACCTATCTTACCAAGTATGATTGCCGGAGCGGATATGGTGGTTGTAAGCAGTACATCCATGGTTTTTCTTTCACGTTCTCCGGATATGGAGGATGCAGTGATTATAGGAATAATAAGCGCTATGATAATAAGCTCCGTTATTCCCACTATCGGAAAGAAATATATATATCCGTTATATAAATCAATATTCGAACGAACGCCTCCGTATAAACTGGAGGAAACATTCATGATGCTGAGACTCATAAGAAATACAACGAAAAGAACAGCCTCATAGGCGAAGAGTCCCCATGAAAACTTCATGCTTCTTGATATAACCTTTAGGTCTTTTTTGATTATGGGACTTGTAAATGGATTAAACATTTGATCCACCTCCCGCCTTTGTAATACTCATAAAGATATTCTCCAGACTCTTCTCTTCTCTATGAAAGCCTCCGATGAGAACGCCTCTGGACATCAGATACATGATCAGCTGATTTGATTTAGTATCATCATCAACTCCCGTTATAACGACTTCATTTTCCTTTATAGACTCAACAGCTATGGAAGGATTTTCCTGGAGAAGCTTTACTGCCTGCTCCATATTGGAACAGATATTTATGATTACCTTGCTTGAATCAATACCTCTTTTAAGGATATCTTCCATCTTGCCCGCAGCAATAAGTCGTCCATTACTCATGATTCCGACTGCATTACACATCTCCGATATATCGGCAAGAATATGTGAACTGATCATTATAGTCTTACCCATGGACTGAAGATTCATAAGAAGTTCCTTCATCTCCACTCTGGCTACGGGATCAAGACCTGATGAAGGCTCATCCATTACCAGCAGCTGCGGATTGTGAAGCAGTGCTCTGGCCACGCACAGTCTCTGCTTCATACCACGGGACAGAGTATCAACATAATTATCTGTTTTATCCGAAAGATTAACTAATGCCAAAAGATCCTTTGAAACCGACTGGATATCCCTGTAGTTCATACCATTTAGGGATCCGTAGAATTCCAGATATTCAGACACCTTGAGATTATCATATACACCGAAAAAGTCCGGAACATAACCGATGAGTTTCTTCAGCTTCTTCATCTCAGCAGAGCCGGAGCCACGTCTCATTCCATTAACCGAAACCTCTCCGGAGGATGCCTGCAGAAGTCCGCATACTATTCTTATTGTTGTGGTTTTTCCCGCACCATTCGGTCCCACAAAACCGAACAGATCCCCCTTAGGTATCCTGAGTGTCAGACCCTGTACAGCAGGAAAATTGCCATAATATTTGTATAAATTTTCTATATACAGCATACGAAACCTCCTTAATACAGTTCACTGCATGTGGAGTAGCAGCACATCCAGGATTGTTCATTTTTATCTGTAAGACCATCCTGTTCCCTGACTCCGATTACTATCAGATCTGTGATGTTATTGTTATAACTGTTACCTATGGTTTCATATGCAAGAGCAAGGGCACCGAGCTTGGCAGCCTTGTCATATTCCTTTGCCTTGTAAGCCTTCTGAGCTATATCCTCGGCTATATCCGAAGAATAGGTATAGGTTAACTGTGAATCAAGTTTAATATCCTTGGCTTCACCACTCTTCATATTTTCGATGAGCTGATATTTACTTCCCAGACAAACAAGCACATAATCGAAGTTCATTCCTGAATTATTCGTTAATGAACCTGCTATATGTTCAGCTAAGCTTGAAGCCGAATTTGAGTCTGTTATATGCCCTATTACATCAGGATCATCTGTATAAAATGTATTCGGATCCAGCTGTGCATCTATATCGAACCCTCCTGCATTTGAGTTAGTAGCAGGATATACGAAAGCTCCCATATCAAAGGACTCAGATGGAATAAAGGTAAGTTCATTATCACCGCCCAGTTTAACCGTTCCGGAAACATCAGTTTCACTTCTGTATCCACCGGAGGAAATTACACTTGCGGTATTATAAGCATATTTTGTTTTAATGCTCCATTCACTGGGTTTTGGATTATAGCCCAGTATATAAGCATTTTCAGAATGACTGTCGAGATCAACAATAGAAACCGATCTGAGGATAAGACCTCTGACTTTGACAGAAAAGCTGAGTATGAAAACAAAACCCATAAAAAGAACAGCTATACAGGGGATCATATACCAGATAGTCTCCTGTTTCTTCATGGCTTTAAGAATAAGATAAATGATTGGTCCCACCAACACCACATAGATAAGCAGTATGATAATCAAAACCGGTACGCTGGTATTTGCCGGTTTCTCCATATAGCTTAAATAATTTTTAATATTATATATATTTAATGAATTAGAACGATTTAAATCAGAATCAGATCTGAAAGAAAGCAGACCGTTATAATAAAACGGAATGATAGCATTTGCTTCTTTCGTATGATCTTTAAAATCAGCTAATTTATAAGGAACAACGCCTATACTTCCGGACATCATAGAACAGACCACCAGTCCCTCTTCCATATATTCATAGCTACTGCCCGGATTAACAATTGCATAGGTTAAATCAAAAGTCGAATCTCCATTTCCTTCGTAAGGAAAGCCGACGGTGGTTTCATCATTATAATCTATTTCAAGGAAATTATTATCGAAACCTGATAGAACTCTCTCGGCTGCACTTCCGGTACCCAGAAGAAGCATTCCTCCGTTTCTGATCCAGTTTTCTATACCGGACATGGTTGCAGCATCTAAGGTAGAGGTATCATAATCATCTATAATAAGCATCTGAAGATTGTTCAGTTCATCCTTCAGAGTATTAGAAGAAACAGTGGTAAGCTTTACTGACTTTTTATCTGCTGTATCATTTCCGACCTTATTTCCACCGAGATCCAGAAAGCTTAAGTCGTCCGCATGGTCAGAAAGTACGCCCGCCGATATAGTTCCGTAATAAGTACTTAATACTCCTCTGAAGGAATTATCGTATTTAACCTTATTTGATTTATCCAGAATTATGCCCTGAACATTTTCGCTCACCATAACTCCATTAACAGGAACACTTACGATATATTCTTTTTCAGCTCCCTTGGGAATGGAAATATCAACATCATAGCCCACTCTGTTATAGTTTGAGTTTGTGACTGCAACTCTGAGAGTACCGCTAAAATCCGAACTATGATTCGTTATCTTTACATGGACATCTAATATACCGGAATTTACAGACCTTAAAGTATACATATCCATTTCAAAATCCCCTGCAGCATCTACATCTTTTACGCTGACGCTGACAGTAATGATCAGCAAAAGAAATGCCAGCAGAAAACTGAATACTTTCTTCTTATTCATTATAAATACTTTGCCTCCATAGTTAGTGTTTAGTTCCCCCAATTTATTTATCCTGCAATTCTTATAATTTATACATCCTGCAATTCTTTGACATCACCACTTACCTGTGATAGAATTCCAAATGCGAGTAGAACAGGTAATCGCTCCCTGTTAACTATTACTTCGGTAAATAAGAACAGGGTGAGGAAAGTCCGGGCTTCACAGGGCAGGATGCCGGATAACGTCCGGTTGAGGTGACTCACAGGAAAGTGCAACAGAAAGTATACCGCCTCTCCCGTTGGGAGTAGGTAAGGGTGAAATGGCGAGGTAAGAGCTCACCGCCTGGCTGGTAACAGACAGGGCATTGTAAACCCCATCCGAAGCAAGACCAAGCAGGAGTGCTGACGCGGCCCGCCGAGCTCCAGGTAGGTTGCTAGAGCCATGCAGTAATGTATGGTCCAGATAGATGATTACCCCGGAGGGCTTATGCTCTCTATGACATAACCCGGCTTATAGTTCTGCTCGTTTTTTTTATACCTTAAAACATCCGCCACCAATGAATTCACGCATGAGTGAATTCTGCGGGATGGACTGTACATCTATTCCAATGAAATAATCAAGGAACTTGAGGAGTCTCTTAGCTTCGTAATATTCATCACTGTCCTCCGGAACTCCAAAGAGCAATGGTTCTGCAAACTGTTTTATTGCAGAAAGCTCATATATAAGTGCCGAATTGAACATTACATCTGCTTCCTCCTGGAAAAGGAAGATATTAAGCTGTTCTCCTCTTCTTACTGAAGGCCACATGCTGATAGTCCTTGTAGCGCTGTTGCCTCTTGTTCTTGCATCTCTGACTATACGTCTGAGAAGTCTTGTATCCGTAGTAGATATCCTGTTATGTTCATCAATATTCAGCTGTGTCAGCGCACTTATATATATCTTATAACTGCTTTCCTTAGGAAGCGCTTCTGTTGAAAGAGGATTAAGCGCATGTATACCTTCAACTACAAGCACATCTCCGTCATTCAGTCTGAGAGTCTGTCCATCAAATACCTTCTTTCCAACAGTAAAATCAAAGGTTGGCATCTGTACTTCTTCGCCTCTCAGAAGTGCCGACATGGTATCATTAAAGAGCTGCAGATCCAGAGCTCTTATACTTTCAAAATCATATTTTCCATCTGCATCCAAAGGAGTGTCTTCTCTTTCCTTAAAGAAGTTATCCATGGCAATTGGATGAGGACTGAGACCATGAGCCTTAAGCTGGATACTGAGGCGGTTGGAAAATGTAGTCTTACCTGAAGACGATGGTCCGGCAATAAGTACTATCTTCCTGTCTTCCTCTACTATATGCTCTGCTATATCCGCTATCTGCTTCTCCATCAGAGCTTCCTGAACAAGTATCAGTTCATTGGTCTTTCCTGCTACGATATTATTATTCAGCTCTCCGACACATGTTATATTCAGTCTCTTGCCCCAGTCTTCTGACTTTCTGAGTACATTGTAAAGCTTGTTAGGTGCTACATATTCATCAGGAAGCTTAAGGGTCTGTTTATCCGGAATAACCAGAACAAAACCATCATCATAAGCCACAAGATCAAACTGCTTCAGGCATCCTGTAGATGGCACCATATAGCCATAATAATAGTCTTCGTAATCATCCAAATAGTATACATTTGTCCTTGATGCTCTTCTGTACTTAAGGAGTGATGCTTTACCCGGAAGGTCTCTTTCCATGAAGCGTCTTCTCATGTCAGGCGTATAAGCTATACGCTTTCCGATTGGAAGATCCTCCTTTACAAGCTCATGCATTCTCTCCTTGATCTTTCCAAGAAGTTCATCAGTGATTTCTATTTCAGCATCTTCAAGTCTGCAAAAGAATCCATTTCCCAGAGAATACATAACCTCAATTCTGTAGGAACCTTCTGGTTTACATAATACATCCTTGGCAGCTTTGAGCATGAGAAGAATTATACTTCTCTTATAGAGGTCAAAGCCAATCACTGAAGAAGTTGGAATGAACTCTATCTCCGAATTCTTATATATCTTCCAGTTCAGCTCCTTGAGAGTTTTATTAACAAGGGCCGCCACATAGTCCTCTTTATTATTAATTGAAAGGCTGTCCAGCATCTCCTTAAGAGTAGTTCCCGAGCTGAATACCTTCCCCTTCTCTTCCTTATCAGCAATCTTAATATCAATACTAATTTCCTTTGCCATACTTACCCCTTTCCAAAAGATGACAATTTTTCATCTGATGAAAATCTGTCATCTATTTTATGTTAACCAAAGTAGTTGAGGGCTGAAGCCGCAAGCTCTATTTCCGATCTGAGACTTACGAGACGATTTATGGAGCCCTCTGTTGTTTTCTTCGAAAGTGAGCAGAAAAGCTTCTCCTTCTTTTCCACCTCTTTCTCCAGGTACTCCCTCAGTACGGGAGACTTTTTTTCCAGAAGTATACGTCCGTATCTGTCATAGAGATCGGCCATTATAATTCCGGTGTGTTTTTCATCTGTTTCTGTTGCATCATTCTCATGGGAAATGTCATCGCCTCCGACCGCATTTCCTCTGAAAACTGTTTTGATTATATTATAGTATTTACCATCCTCTGACAGCATTTCTTCATCAATGGTTTCAAATCCATTTTCACGAAGATAGGTTCTGACCATCGGAACGTCTGACTGAGGTGAAAGAACCAGTTCATAGCCCGGAGATATTACTGAGTTATGTAAACCTTCTGTCAGGATGGATATTATAAGCTGACCACCCATTCCGGCTATTATTGCTGCCTCTGTCTCACCGGGAGACAAAGCCTTAAAACCATCTGATATTCTCAGCTCGATCTTACCTCTGTCTTCAGCCGACAGAGCTTCCCTGATATTTTTTTCGGCAGCCTCCAACGGGCCCTTGCCTATATCCATAGCATAAACAAAGGGAGCAATCCCTCCCTGCAGTAAATATACAGACACCAGACCGTGATCACAGCCTATATCTGCTGTGACACGCCCCGGTGTAGTCATATCCGCTATCGTTTTTAATCTTTTTGACAGCTGTAATCTCATTATTCAAGGAACTCCTTAAGCTTACGTGAACGGCTTGGATGTCTCAGCTTTCTGAGAGCCTTAGCCTCTATCTGTCTGATACGTTCACGTGTTACATTGAACTCTTTACCTACTTCTTCAAGTGTTCTTGCTCTTCCGTCATCCAGACCGAATCTGAGTCTAAGAACCTTCTGCTCTCTTTCTGTAAGAGTTCCGAGAACCTCTACCAGCTGCTCCTTAAGTATCATGGATGCTGCAGCCTCTGATGGTGCAGGAACATCATCATCCGGCAGGAAGTCTCCCAGGTGGCTGTCTTCCTCTTCACCTATAGGTGTTTCAAGTGAAACAGGCTCCTGTGATATCTTCTGTATCTCACGTACTCTGTCTACAGGAATATCCATTTCCTCTGCGATTTCTTCCGGACTCGGCTCACGTCCAAGCTCCTGAAGAAGCTGTCTGGATACTCTTGTAAGTTTATTAATTGTTTCTACCATATGTACAGGTATACGGATGGTTCTGGCCTGATCAGCTATAGCTCTTGTAATGGCCTGTCTTATCCACCATGTAGCATATGTTGAGAATTTATATCCCTTACGGTAATCAAACTTCTCTACAGCCTTGATAAGACCCATATTTCCTTCCTGGATCAGATCAAGGAACAGCATTCCACGACCTACGTATCTCTTAGCGATACTTACAACAAGTCTAAGGTTTGCCTCAGCAAGCTGCTTTCTTGCTACCTCATCACCCTTTTCCATTCTCTGAGCAAGATCAGTTTCCTGATCTGCTGTAAGAAGAGGCACCTTTCCGATTTCCTTAAGATACATTCTTACGGGATCTTCAAGACTTACGCCTTCCGGAACAGACATATCTATATGCTCTATATCTATTTCCTCTTCCTCCGAAAGATCGATTCCCAGATCATCATCATCCAGATCCGGTTCATCATCTGAGAAATTCAGAACATCTACATTATTCTTTTCAAAGAAATCAAGAGCCTTTGCCATATAGTCCGGTGTAAGCAGGGACTGAGTATCCTTCAGTGCATCGATGATATCATCATCCTGAACTGTACCCTTTTTCTTAGCATCCTTAAGAAGCTTTTTAAGCTTAGCTTCAAATATCTTCTCACGTTCCTCATCTGTCAGGCTGTCTTCCTTATCTGCATTTGATTCATCAATGAGATCTCCGGATGAGGATTCATCTTCATCCATCTCTTCAAGAGCATTCTCCTGAGTCTCCTGAAGCTCTTCTTCAACCACTTCTTCTTCAACAACTTCCTTCTTTGACTTTGTGTTTGCCTTTTTAGCTGCCATTTTAATGTACCTCTCTCTTTTATATTCCCTATGGAAAATGTATTTTATAAATTAATCCTGAGCTTTTTCAGCTCACTCTTTTTCTTTGCCAGTTCTATGGTGCTGATACCCGAGCCCGTTTTAAGCTGTCTGTCAATATTATTGGACTTTATCTTTATTATGATATCTGTCAGCGCCTTCTC
>JAFWSY010000077.1 GCA_017519155.1 Eubacterium sp. | reverse complement strand
TATAGGCTTTTATATTTGGATAATCATCATATATGCTGAGGTCCGGAATCCACTGATAACCGGCATATGTAGGATCAAATACTGTTACCTTATAACCGGCATTATCAAAGGATACCGGCATAACCTTAAGCGCTTCATTCTGCTTTTCCATAAGAGACATATCACTTCTCTTGTTACTTTCCTTTGGAGTATATTCATAACCTCCGTAAAGCCCCGGAGAACCATAATTGGTTTTATGTCCAAAAGAAATGGTATTATAGTAAAATGTAAATCCATCAAACTTTTCTTCAAGTTCAGGCTTTTCATTTATAATGTATGGCACCATGTATCCTATCATTCGATCCATCATGATAACCACTACATTTTTTCCTTCTTTACTAAGATTTATAGTGGGCATCTCCTGGGATCTCTTACCCAATTCCTCGATTTCCTTATAGTCAGCGCTGATCTTATATATATTCTTTATGCTCATGATACTCATGGCCATAACTCCGGCTGTAAGGATTGACAGAACTATTTTTTTATTCCATTTATATAGCGCCACACATATGAGGAACACTCCGATGATTGCGGCAAAGTTGATCAGATATTCATTCTTAGTATATACAGAGAACTCCTCATACATAAGGAAGGAGGACAGTATTCCCATATCGGTTTTAAAGAACATAAAATCTATAACAAAGATGGCCGAAGCGCACCATGTAGCAAGGGCAAAAAGGACTTTTCCGGTCTTATCTGCCAGATAATAGAAGATCCCCATCCATACAAGGAAATATCCCGCTGCAAGGAACAATGTATAAACCACGTACCTGATTGGAGAATGAATTACCGACACATCTATAAATTCCGCAGTTGAAGAAGAGATAACATTACTTGGGATGAAAAGTCCCAGCAGGATGCATAAGAAAACTCCCGAAAGAATAAATATCTTCTTAAAGGAATTATCCTTTTGGGCATTTCCTATCTTTTCCTGCAGATTCACCTTCTTAAAAGGCTTCAGAAGAAGCATTATCAGCGGAACCAGCAGAATAACCGCAAATGCGGCCAGGAAGAATTTCATTCTCTTTGTATATGCAGGTGAAACAAGAGCAAAAACAAGGAGTCCTGCACCGGCTATACCAAAAAGCACTGCAAGCACTCTCTTCGGATGCTTTAACTTATAGAATACATTTTTCAAAAGTGAAAATACATTATTGAGAGTCCAGTAAAATGCAAGGCCTGATGGAGACTGATACAGGAATACCAGAAATACCAGCGCCATACCATACATCTGGAGCTTGCTCTTCAGAGACAGATTTTCAGAATAGATCATGGCTGAAACTATGTTAATTACAGTCATGAGAATCGGCAGGATATTTATACTGAATCCGCCAATCTTAAGAAGACCGTCAGGCTTACCAAGATCCATTATGGGACCAAGGGTTGCTCCCTGAAGTATATATAAATTAGAAAGAAAATGATATGCAGCTATAAAGAATGGGATCTCAAGCAGAAGTGACAGGGAACCCCGAAGGGCATAGCTGGGCTTATAATCATTCTGTCTGTAAAATGTCTGCAGCATCATGAAACGCTCATCGCCCTTAAAGGCCTTTTTAATATGATTAACCCATTTACCCAGTCTTTCCTCTACTTCTCTCTCCTCTGCCTGCATGGCATCTGCACGCTTGTACAGCGGAAGAACCAGGAAATTCATAGCAAGACTGAGCGCAATAATAGAAAGCCCCGGTACTCCTATTACTTTATTGGCATTATAAAAAATAACCTCAAATAAAAGCTCCAAAGGCTTGATCAATAACGTATATAGATAGGTAGATATATTCAATTTATCTGTTCTCCATTCTACAAACTTTTTGTTACTTACATCGATAGATACGGTAATCACCCATATCTTCTAACAGTTCCAAACGTTCATCATCAATAACAGAACTTGAAAAAATATACCTCACATCAAGTGTCTTTAAATCATCATATGTCAAATAAACTCTGAAACAGTCCTGATCGATCAGTTCAAACTTCTGACTGGTCTTATTTTTATTACTGTTACTACCCTCTTTATCTAAACCCATGTCTCCGGCAGATTCATTTACATACTCCACCTCTATATGAGCATAACGATTATATATCTTCTCGGAGGAATCATCTATAAGCTTCCATCTGTTTATATCCGGATAAACATTTGTACTGTTTAAGGTTCTGATTCCCTTCAGGAGAAGTGCATTTGTGACCGGATACTCCGCTCCCTCTACAATCCAGAGTGCCGATCTGTCAGATGAGGATACCTGATAGGCCTCATCAAGTTCCGGAAGTCTTTCCACTGATCTAATACCCATACGTACAGGATTTACAAGTATTCCCGTACAAAAAACCATAAAGACTATAATACAAAGTAATCCTTTGGTCAATACAGTATTTGCATTATCGGCAGAGTAGCTTAAAAACCCATATACCAATAGTGAAATAACCACAAAAGAACCAATAAGAAGCTTTATGGACCAGTATCCGGAATTTATGCTTCTTGTGATAAGGATTGACGAAGCAGAAAGAATAAATGCAGCCGCTGCATATATAAACTGCATTGATACTTTCTGTTTTTCAGTTACATTTCCCATTCTCATTATATGTACTGTTCTGAAAAGAATGAGCATGCTTATAAGACTGAATACCACAAGAGTCCTGTTAGCAGTAGAGTAACCGAGAGCTGTGAACTTTGCCACAGTCTCAGGCACACCGAATACTATATAAATATAAAGAATCAAACTGACAGCAAAAAGTATGTTTGTCAGGGAATCTGTCTTTTTATTTTTCAGCATATAAACTATATACAGAAGATGTCCCAACGGAAACAGGTCTATAAAATACGCTGATTCGCAGACGTTATAAAATGGAGAAGCCCCGCGGTGAGCATACCATATCTCCGAAGCATAATTGAAAAGATGCTTAAAGGCGCCTCCACCTGTTTCAAAACGTTTTCCGGGATAGGCAGTATTCATAATGGCATTTATTGCATCATTGGACCTTGTATAAACCACATAAAGAGCAACACCGAGAATAACTGTCATAATTATGACTATACATATATCCGATATTATTGCGGTTGTTTTATTAAATCTGTCGGAACTTTCTGAAGTCTCCTTAGAACCAGCTGCTCTGTTACAGTATAGCTGCCAGATGATAAGTGCCAGAATCAGATAGGCCATGGGAACCATCCAGGCAGGATAAAGCGTAAGAATAAATGTTCCGGCCGAAAGCATGATTCCGAAAGCATATATAATCTTATAAAGAATTATCCTTTTGAAAGAAATATCCGGCTTATCTGACGAGTTTTCACTGCATTTATTTACATTAAGATATTTGTTTAATAATACTATCGACAGCTGGGCAGCTATCAGCATCTCTACAAAGCCATTTACAGCAAACCACCACTGTACCGCCGGCGCCAGCGCCATCATCAGAGAATATAAAACAGACAGTCTTCTGTCATCGTCTGTAATTAGGCGGGCGAATTCAAAAGAAACCATAAGCAGCACTATAAGCCTGCCGCACCAGAAAAATGCCATCCCCTGCTCTATGGAAAGAAACAGATAGCCCAGCTGAAAAGGTCTGAATATCATAAGCAGTGAAAGAACGGGCTGACCATAGGTTATAAATACATCCGTTTTGTCCCCTCTGATAACCGAACTGAAATACTGAAACTTTCCTTCCGGATCCATATACTGTGCAAATGTCATAGGAGTAAAGGTTCCGAACTCATCACTTCTTATCTGACGAGAAGTACCCAGAATAACATCCGCATCCTCATGCCCGAACTGCTCAACCAAACAGCCGATAGACGAAAAATTAATACCAACAAAAATACAGGCTGCAAAAATAACAGCAGCCACAATGTATCGGTATTTAAAAATCTTATCCATAACCTTAGTCATATTTCTTATCCGTCTTTCAAAAGATGACAGTTTTTCATCTGATGAAAAATTGTCATCTTTTTTGTTAACTTATTCTGGTGATTTTTCAAGCGCTGCCAGGATTACCTGATCCATGTCGTAGTATTTGTATTCACCCAGGCGGCCGCCGAAGATAACCCCGTTTTCTTCTGCAGCAAGCTTCTGATACTCCAGATACAGTTTCTGATTACGCTCATCATTAACAGGATAGTAGGGTTCATCTCCTACCTTCCACTCTGAACTGTACTCCTTAGAGATAACCGTTTTCGGAATATCCCTGCCATTTTCATCTTTGCCGAATTCAAACCACTTATGCTCTATTATTCTGGTATAAGGAGTCTCACTGTCTGTGTAATTAATCACAGCATTATGCTGATAATCAGCCACGTCAAGAAGCTCCTCCTCAAATCTTACCGAACGATACTGAAGAGCCCCCAGTTTATATCCAAAGTATGCATCAATGGGTCCTGTATATACTATGGTATCTGCCAGCTCATCATACGTAAGTTTATTTGCAAGGTAATCAACTCCGAGTCTAACCTCAACGCCCTCCAGCATTCTTTCCACAAGCGCGGTATATCCGCCTATGGGAATGCCCTGATACTTTGCATTGAAATAATTATTATCATATTCGAATCTTACCGGCAGTCTCTTAATAATAAAGCTTGGCAGCTCATTACATGGTCTGCCCCACTGCTTCTCAGTATAGCCTTTTATGAGCTTTTCATATATCTCTCTTCCCACCAGAGATACAGCCTGCTGTTCCAGATTCTGAGGAACAAAATCATCACCGCCGAATTCCTCAATGGATTTTTGTCTGTCTTCCTCTATCTTTGCCTTCGCTTCCTCGGGAGTGGTAACTCCCCACATCTGATGGAAGGTATTCATATTGAAGGGAAGGTTATACATTTCACCCTTATAATTTGCGATGGGGGAATTGATGTAATCGTTAAACTTAGCAAAACGATTAATATACTCCCACGCTGCGTCGCTGTTCGTGTGAAATATATGCGCACCGTATCTGTGTACATGTATGCCTTCAATACAGTCCGTGAATACATTTCCGGCTATATGATTTCTTTTTTCAATTACCAGGACCTTCTTTCCGGCAGCCTTTGCCCGTTCA
Organism: Eubacterium sp.; assembly: GCA_017519155.1. Classification (GTDB taxonomy): domain Bacteria; phylum Bacillota; class Clostridia; order Lachnospirales; family Lachnospiraceae; genus Eubacterium_Q. The sequence goes on along the minus strand of JAFWSY010000077.1, from coordinate 9,827 downwards.
GCAAAAACTGCACCGTAGAGTCCGGCTCCGACAACCAGATAATCGTAATGCATGCTTCTCCCTCAAAAGGTGACAGTTTGAACAAAAGTACAAGTGTCACCTATTTACCTGTAATTTTTCTGAGTGGTTTTGTGATTTTCCAGGACTTGGAGTTCAGTATCTCCTTACGTTCCTGTTCACTCTTCTCGAGTTTTTTCTCGAGACTGTCTATCTTCTTCTTCAGCTTCATATTCTCAATCGAAAGCTCTTCTGCCGTAGAGGTATAATCAAATCTCGACAGGAACTCTCCATTCAGAACTTTATTCAGCGTCTGAATAAGATCAAATATATCGTATTTCTTTATAGATTCGAATCTGTCTGTATCTTTAAAATTCTCTGTATACTTGATGATGTAATCGTATATCAGGCTTCTGTCCATCTGAACTTCGTCATCAGTAAAGCTTATATTCTCAGCCTTCAGATATTCCTTGAAACACTCTGAAGGACCAAACAGAAATACACTGTCCACGTGACTGTCAGGCAGGATGTTGAAATGCGCATCCACATATCTCGACTTAAGCCCTCTCATCTCATCTATCATAAATTGAGGAATCAGATAACTGTTGATGGATCTTCTTAAAATGGTCATCTTTGTACCGCGTCTGCAGAAAAGGCCAAGATGCGACAGAGTTCCCTCTGAACATACAACTTCATCTGCCCCCTTCATATAAGCCACCTGGTCCTCCAGCGGATGCTGTTCAGGTGAGATAACCGTATATCCTCTCTTCTTGAAGAAATCTTCCAGATACTCTTCATTGAGACCATCATTAGCCCCATCATAACGCGTAAAGCTTCTCCTGGTAAGGTACAGCTTCTTTTCTTCCTTCGCCTCTACCGAAGCCATCATCCTGTCATATATCAGATTGCATTTATCGTGATAATTACTGAAGAGTATGAAGGACTGTTCAGGAATGGTAACACTCCTAAAGCGGGTCGGTTTCTTTATTACAAGAATCCTGTCCTTATCAATTCCCAGAAGCTTGAAGAATACATCTGTAAATTCGTCAGACTCAGGAAGAATCACAAATGCTATTTTTGCTTTTTTCCTGATATCTTTTTGGTCAGCAGTCAAGTCCTCATCAAGCTTCTCATCAACCAGGTACCACAGTCTGGACATGGTCTCGATCATCATATGCCCGAAGCGCCTGTTGCCCGGAAATATAACTCCACCGTAGATTACATCCTCATCTACCGTCTCGATATCTTTATCTTCGACTTCATAGGCCTCCAGCACGGACATGTTGGTCTGCTTCTCAAATTTACGCTTAAGACCAGCCACGAATTTACCGTCCTTGTCACACACACCGCCGGAAAATATGCCGTCTCTGCTCTCTGTATCGAGAGTACGAAGGGGAAGTATAACTGCATTTTCAACCACATCCACTTCAAGCTCGCGGTCTATACGTCCATTAACAGACGCCTTCTCGGCATTACGGAATCTGCTGTCAGAGTAAAGGAAGGAATGTTTATAACGTTTTTCAAAGACTTTTATACGTTCATCCGCCTTTGCCCGTACCTCTTCTGAAAGCGACTCTTCCTTTGACAGAGAGAATACCTGAATTCCTGTAATGAAATTCTCCTCATCCTTCTGCTCTCCGCAGACTTCTCCATCACAGGCAAAGTCTGTCCAGCCTGTTTTGTTAAGATATACACGGTAGTATATCTTCCGACTGTCTTCCTTTTCCTTGTCATATTTGATGCTTATATAATATCCTGTTTTATCCTCAAAACGAAATACTATTCCATCGCCTATATAATGATTCTCGCTGATACTCAGCTCGGATATATTTTCGCCCTTAAAAGCTTTGAACTCATCCAGCTGTTCCTCAGGCTTTATACTTCCGATCATATATTTCAGGTCCATATTCTGATTCCTGAAACTGAATGCCATAAGGCTTCTATCCTCACAGATCAGCGCATCAAATTCTTCTCTGATGGTTGTCCAGCCTATATCCTTAAATCTGTATCTGCATTCTATCATATCTGTATCCTCTATACCTGTTTTCCTATATCTCACTTAACAGTCATATCTCGCAAACCTACGACAGCTCCCAATCCTGTAAACTGGGAGCTGTCACATGCTTCTATCATAAAGCGAACATTCTTATATTGCAAGCAAGAATGCATATTTATTTAGTTATTTGACCTGGAGCGATATTTTTTTACTCCGATATAGATCATACCGAGAAGTGACAGCATACAAAGCATCATCACCAGAACTAAATTCATAGTATCGCCGGTCTTGTGATTCTGGCTTGATACACTGCTGTTATTCTTATTATTGTTATTGCTATCATCCTCTGCTGTCACAGTAGCATTCTTCTTTGAATTCTTTTTGGAATTCTTGGAATTTTTCTTATTACTCTTAGCGTCCTTATTCTTCTTGTCCTTCTCGCCGCTATCTACTATGATCTTTTCATTTGCAATTTCGATAATATCTACTTTGGTACCATCAACGAAGACATTTCCTTCTTCGTCAATTTTGAAGCTTACATCTTTAGCCTTTTCATATCCCTCAGGAGCCTCAACCTCCACCAGGATATATTCGGTATTTATCTCAAGTCCGTTTATTACATGAATATCACCATTTGACTCAAAGCTTGTTACTTCCGTACCATCCTTTGTTGTTATCTTGAACTTAGCGCCTGCAAGTCCTGCTCCATTCTCGTCAGTCTTCTTAATCTTAACCTCTGAGGTTTTGTTATTAAATACAGCGCTGTTTATAAGTTCATTATTCTTCTTATAGGATACTGATACATCAAGTGTTCCGTCTCCGGCATCGCTCACTGTAACTTCTGCCTGAATCTCCGAAGTATCATATATTATTCCTGATACCTTCTTATCAGAAGCTTCAGTAATAGTATACTTATGGGTTCCTATATCCTTCATATCATACTTGATAGTTCCGAATATAATTTTTCCATCCTTATCATTCTTACCGGTAGAAACCTCTTTGCCTGAATCATCCTTAACGACAAATGTAAACATTCCGTCAGTCATTTCAAGCTTATTATAAGTCTTCTCTATATCTGTAACTGATTTCTGACCTTCAAGAACTATCTCGCCTGCTGCCGAATAAGTATTTTCAAAGTCAAGCTTTGTTTCAATACCTGAAGTAGTACATGTAAGAGTACCATCATCATTATCAGATACATTTACCGTTACATCATAAGACTGATTTGAGTAAGTAACACCCTTATAGATATATGAATCATTACCGTTTTCGTCAGTTACCTTCTCAGCATCATCAGGGATATTCTCAACCACTCTGTAATAATGAGTTCCCACATCATCCTGTGATTCATTTCTCACATACTCTATGGTATCAAAGGTTATTGTTCCGTCAGCCTTATTAGTACCCTTATATTTGGTTGTTCCCTTCTCTGTAGTATAAGTATCATCTGTATACTCTGTTACGGTAAATGTAAACTCGTCGTCCTTCATATCACGGGCTGTATTTGTTTCTTTTACCGTAAATGCCTTGGTACCGCCGAAGGTTATATCACCCTTAGCTTCATATCCATTCTCGAAGTTGGTTGATTTGCCATTTCCGATATTCAAGGTATAGGTTCTTGTATCAGCTGCAGCATCAGTTGTACCATCGGTACGTGTAAGTGCCTTATCCATATCCTCGATATGAAGTGTGCCATCGAAATTATCAGTAACATTTAATCTGAATGAATATACTTCATTATCATATGTATATCCACTGTCTCCGGCATCCTTCTCAACGATCTTGTAGCTATGAATACCTACTTTATTTGCCGCATCTACCTTATTTGCACCATCTACCTTGTAGGACAGCTTAAACTCTGTTCCCGGGTTAGCCGGATCTTCAAAGATTATATCTCCATTATCATCATTGGTTCCTGTTGCAAGAACAGTTTCCTTATCACCATCTACTTCTATAAGCTCGAATTCAAAGGTCTTACTGTCTGCCAAAGTCTTGGCACCGGCCTTTATGCTCTTGGTAGCAGATATGGTCAGTGAAGTTTCTGCATTGTAAACATTAGTAAAATCAAGCTTTGTATTTAATGCCACATCTGTAAAGGCCTGAGATACAGGATCACCCATACGTATCTTAGTAATAGACGCCTTAAGACTTCCATCTCCACCATCCTTTACTTCAACTGTAACTTCATAGACATGCTCATCATAGGTTATGCCATCAAGTCCCTGACCCGGTATATACTCATAGATATAGTACTGATGTTCTCCTATATCTTTTAGACCATAATATATAGTATCAAATACTATAGCCGCTTTCGCCTTACCTGTCTTTGGATCAACCGTTGTATTTACCTTGGTCATTCCATAGTAGTACTTATTTGTGGCTAAATCCTCAATCATGAATCCAAAACCATATCCATTAGGACCGGTTACGATATCATGTCCTTCGAAGGTCTTTGTTCCTTCAAATGTGATCGAGCCCTCTGCATTATATACATTTTCAAATGTAAACGTAGCTGCCGTATCAGTAATATCTTTATTATCAGAGTCTTTTACTTCAGTTTTAAGTGTTCCGTCGCCATTATCTGAAACAACAACCGTGAAATCATAGGTCTTATCGGAATAAGTAACTCCGTCTTTCTTGTTTTTACCATTTACTGTAGTAACTCCTGTTCCGGACGGCTGTTTCTCAACCATCCTGTAGTAATGAGTTCCTACATCATCAAGAGTATACTTTATAGCACTGAAGTTTATCTTAGCCCCAGCTCCGTCCGATGCAGCCGGAACACTCGCTTCATAAACAATATCCTTAGAGTCACTGTCTTTCTTTATATCCTTACGACTTGAATCCTTATACTCTGTTACTGTAAAGGAAAATTCACGTGACTTCATATCACGTCCCGTCAGTTTCTTTGAAGCACTCAGACTTACACTTCCAGTTGCATAATATCTGTTTTCAAATGCATACTCTGAAGCAAAGTTAGCTTCAGTTACAGTATCTCCGAGACTTCCGTCTGCCTCAACCTTTTTAACTACAGAAGTCAGATTACCCTTTCCGTCATCTGATACAACTACAGCTATCTTATACTTTGTAGTATCGTAAATGATTCCGTCCAGGAACTTAACAGTAGAACCATCCGGCAGATTCAGATCCTTAGCACCAGCCGGAATAACTTCTTCAACCAGATAGTAATGCACGCCTTTATGCGATATAACTACTTTTCCTTCAGAAGTATTCGTTACGATCGCATATGTGAGCTCAGGGAATGTGATTTCCGCTTCTGCATCCTTAGCAATCGCAGGAGATGTAACCGTATATAAAGGACTTGGCATATCCGGTTTCTCTGTTTTATATGTCGCATCTGAATATTCAGTCATTTTAAAGGTGAACTTACCGGCATATGCATCTTTAGAAAGCATTTTCTTAGATATCGTTAGTGCCAGCTTTCCTGAAGCCTCATATCCGTTAACAAACTTCGGCTTATTTCCATCACCGGCTGAACCATCACTCATATCCGTTGATGAGTATACAGGAGTATCAGCTTCCAGTATATCCTCTCCGGTTGATTTGTCCTTTTCCTTATGAAGATGAACCTTTACATATACCGCAGTAGTAGTATCGTATACTATTTCCGATTTGTCTCCCTTTTCTTCTACTATCTTGTAGTATATGTCCTTCTCATCAGCCCCGCCAAGATCTTCCAGACTATATGTGATTCTTCCAAAGTCTACTTTACCGGACTGATTGTTCTTAACTCCTGCCTTAATCTGTTTTCCATATTTTGAACCATTATACTGATAGATAGCGAAACTGAATTCTCCATCTTCCAGAGCTCTTCCCAGCAGTGTTTTCTCTGCAGTTACATTTACCTCTGCAAACAAATCATCATATACATTATTCAGTACAAGTGTCCTGTCATCCGAAGTATCCCATGCCCACATACCGTTTGAGTTATCACCATCGGCATTGACAAGTTTATATGTATATCCCGGTATGTCAGCATTTGACTCAATAACTGCAAGAGCAGCCGTATAGTCAAATCCTGTTATTCTGAAACCTCCAACTATATCACTTCCGTCTTCAGTAGTTGTATAGAATTTCATTGCTTCATCAACGAGATATTCACATTCATACTTCTCAGATGTGGCATTATACTTTGCTATAGCCCATATCTTACCTGTATTGATATTATTTGTTCTTATGGTTATCGTATGTCCGTCAGGAATCTTAAGAGCAGACTTATCTGATTTCTTTGTGGCAGACTTGGTTACGATAATAGAGGTTCTTCTCGTATTATTAAACAGCAGATGATCCGCACTACCCTGCTCTACAGTTCCTGAAGTATTGCTGCCATAAACCTTCTTTCTGTCCTTACCCACACTGTCTGTCACATCTATAGTAGGTGTATAGTCAGCAGGTGTTCTTTCACTTACGGTATATTTGGCGTCTGTAGGAATCTTATCAAGCTCAAACTTCTCACCGTCTTTAAGTTTTATCGTATCTCCCGACTTATATGGTTCAGCAATAGGATTAGCTGTTCCGTCAGCCGCAAATTTATGTGATTCAAATGTACCTGTCAAAGCTTTTCCGTCTGCATCGGTAAGATTTATCACAAATTCAAATTCTTCATTCTTATATACAGCTGATTTTGAGTTAACCTTTTTCTCAATTATAAGCTTATTGGTTAAGGATATATCCTTAACTGTAACTTTGCTGAGTGCGCCGTTAGTATCTATAGAAAGTTTTATAGAACTGTCTGAAACACTTACAGCATTTGTTACATTTCCGTTTTCAAATGTAATCTCATAGATATTATCATCAATTATATGCGTAGGAACTGTAGCTGTCTCTTTAAGATATACTTTACCGGAACCGTCAGCATCCAGTTCAGCCAGGTTCGAGAATTCAACTATACCACTATCATCTGTAGTCTTTGCCTCGATCAGATTCTTGGCTGCTGCATCCTTATATAAGGAGAATTCAACACCCTTAAGAACATCACCTGTTCCCTTATCAGTTTTTTCTACTCTGAGTCCGGTCTTCTTGTTACCAAAGAGGAGTGTAGGCAGAGCATCTTCCTCGATCTCACTGTCACTCTTGCCTGTGATAAGAGTTGCAATTATGTAATTATTTACTCCGGAAGGAGCATTCTTATGAACGGCACCATCCACAGAAACATAATAATACAGAGGTTCTTTATTTACCGTATAGCCTTTTGTTGTACTAAGCTCTACAAGCTTGTACCAGGTATCAATTTCTATAAGACTGTGTGGCTGGTTATCAGGAATCATATTTGTGATGACTACTTTTCCGTTAGTTGTTGATATAGGAAAATCATCTGCATATATCTTATCAGCACCGGAGGTAAGACATTTCCAGCCGTTATCGTACTTATAGATATCAAATGTAGCATCAACAGAAGCAGATATGTTATCCATATCATACTTATTTATACGAATCATATTGGTTGATGCATCTGAACTTTCACTGCTGTTAAAAATACTGATTCGTTCGTTATCATCTTCCTTCTTAACTGTAGTTCCCAGAATCTCAGCCTTGTTTCTTAAGTAGGTTTCTCCGTCCTTTGACAGATGAGTAACATTTACCTGGTACTCTATCTTATATGACGCAGTAGCGCTCTTCTTTGGAACCTTAACCTGAAGAATTCTGCTTGTTGAATTATAAGAACGCTGACAATCCTTTGTGATATCTGTAGCAGCTCCTTTTTCAATCATGCTTACCTTGACAGACTTCAGGATAAGATCCATATTGCTGCCCATGGTATCCTTTACAGTAAATGTATCGCCTACTGCCATATCTGCAAGTTCTTTTGCATTTGCAGATGTAGGATCTACAATGATTGAATAGGTTGCTGTAAAATTATTATTCTCTGAAGGAAGATTATCCTTATCAAGAGTCTTATCAAGAGCTTTATCAATTGTATACTCCACTTCAGCCTGATCTATAAGTTTAGTAGAGAAAGTCTTTCCGTCAGCATTAGGTATTCTTTCGCTGAGGACGATGGAGTTATTAAGTGTAACATCAGTTGATACACTATTGGTCTTAAAATCAGCATCATAAGTAAGCACCAGCTGCGCTACTTTATTATTGGAATCCTGGAATTTACCGTCCTTGTTATCAAAAGATATTGTAAGCTTATTAGAAGAGTTTTCTTCTTTGGTAACATCTATAGTCACATAATCCTTATAAGCTTTCTCAACAACACCATTTGTGATTATGGACGCACCACCGTTTACATCCGATGGGAATTTAAGATTTATATTCTTATACAAAACTCCCGGAACATTCATCGCATCCTGAATAGTGTATACATTTTCATGTGCGATAAGCTGCTTGTTCTTGTTAAGCGATGACTTATAAGATACAAGTCCGGTCTGCTTATTATAATCGCTGACCTTATCCTTTACTATGCAGTCTTCTGCATCTCCTCCACCTATCCAGTAAGAGGCTTCAAGATAACCTACCCAGCCTTCAGATGTACCACCCTGCATGAGTGCACGTCCAAGGATATTTCCTTCACCGTCTCTCTTTACATAGCTGTGATATACATCTGCTTTATTAGTGAGAACCGCAACTTCCTCTCCTTTGTCTTTAAGTATTTCAGGCAGGCGTTCAACCAGAAGAGGATTTACCATTGTTGTATATTTAACCTTTACATCATATCCTTCAGTATCCTCTGTACCTGGAAAATCTCCAAGATATATGGTATATGAATTAATAGTACCTGTATCGCCCTTCTTAACCACCGAAGTCCAGTCAGTACCATCTGTTTCGGCAATGAACTGACCGGCAGGAAGATCCTTGCCACTATAATGAGTACCCTTTGCCGCAACTGTAGCTACGAAAGCTTCTGCGTTCCATCTGGAGAGATAATCTATCCACTCCTCATCCGGAACAGAAACAAAATAACCATTTACGTAATTACTGGTCATCTTTTCCGAGTATCCGTTCCAGTAACCATTATCCAGTCCTACTCTGGCTCTGTTCACTATAGCCTGAACATCAGCTCTTTTACTATCAGTACTGAACTTAAATACGCCACTGTTCATTGAATCATAATTTGGTGCAGCCAGACCTTTCAGCCAGTCGGAATAGATTATCTGATCATCCCCGGAACCTACAACGTATCTTGGGAATTCATCTATCAGCATAATATCTTCCCAACCACGGGAATCAGCCGGCACACCTACTGTAATAGTCCAGTCAACATAGTAATTTCCGTCATTTCCGAGATAGACGCCTTCATTATATTTTTTCGCCTCTATCTTGCGGTCTTTCAGTATGTAATCACCGGGATAACCTATAGCCCCAAAGATAACCGGATCCATATCTCTGTATCTGAGAGAAGCACTGTTTGCATAAGAACCTACTCCAAGTCCGGATATAGTATGATAATGAAGCTTATAAGTACCAACTATCTTGTCTCCCGGCTTATCCGGATCATCCTCATCTTCCGGAACAAGCCATACAAATTCATGGCATTTATCATCTGTAAATATATAATCCGAATAATCTCCTGAAAATGCATATCCTGCAGCTGAGATAGCACTCTGAAGGGCGCTTCTTGTGCCTGCCAGCGCAGAATCATTCTGCAGTCTTCCGAGAGCTCCAAGAGGATGCTTAACATCGATCTTAGCACACAGATCGTCATATACCGACTTACTGAGCACAACCCATGACAGTTCCTTTGTAGTAGCGGTATTAGCCTTAACTGTTTTTGTTACGTAAGGTTTTTCATTTGCAAGATTATTTATATCATAAGTAACATTTGTATACTTTATATCATCTTCACTATAGAAAGAGTTGCTGATAACAT
>JAFWSY010000076.1 GCA_017519155.1 Eubacterium sp. | reverse complement strand
TTTCCATAGCTTCCTTTATTGGAAGAAGCATTTCTTTTGGGAATCCTGATTGCTATATCTTCATCATCATATTCATAAATGATCTTCTGGTCACTTAAGTCTTCTATATCCAGAACCCTCTTCATATCAGAAGGTGTATCTACAGTAAACAGCCCGATATCCCTACAGCTTATCTCGCCTGAATATTCTCTGCCCGAGCTTTTAAGCATGCCATACTTGGTATAGTGAAATGTAACGGTGAGATCACATCTGACAGCATTACCAAGAATGAAACCTGTGTCAGCGCTTATGCCGCTGGGGATGTCTGTTCCCACCACGTAGCTTCCTTTTTCACCGGCGCTGTTTATCATATCCATAACAGAGCTCTGGATACCCTTTACCTCACGGCTGAGACCCACTCCGAATATGCCATCCAAAATGATCCTGTAATCGGATAAAGCATCTTCGTTAAGAGGCTCATCTATAAACTTAACTCCTGAAGCAGCAGCTATCTGAATCTGCTTCTTATAGGAATCCGTCTGTCTGGATATTCCGTTTATCTCATATACATAAGTATCATAACCCTTTGTTTTAAGGATTCTCGCTGCAGCAACGGCATCCCCACCGTTATTTCCACCCTCAACTATGGCAAGGATCTTATCCCTGTCTTTTCTGAAGCCGTAGAGCTTATCTGTCTCACTGCAGTTTTCTTTCTTTTGTCCTGCACTATCACAGATGTCTTTATTCTGTCCTGCTAATTTGCAGCACTCTATCTTTTTTTCTATTTCATCAGCCAGAGTTTCGGCAGCCTTCTCCATCAAAACAAGCCCGGGAAGTCCTATGACCTCCTGGGTATACTTGTCAATCAGCTGTGCCTGTTTTCCGGTTGGATAAAAAATCATTTATTAATAACCCACTCCAAATCCATATATATTATCTGCCTCTCCACCGAAGACAGCAAATGGCCAGTACTGGGTACTTCTCTCATATGAAGCCGGATCATTTACCATGAAACCGTTCTGATTATAACCATAAACCATTATGAAATGTCCCGCAGCGGAGTGTGTGAAATGGCCGTAATGCATGGCCAGGATCAACATTTCCCCTGCATCGATATGGGCCTTCATATCAGCCTCCGTATATGCCACCTTGGTACAGTAAAGTCCAAAGTCCGCAGCACCGCTTGTAAATAGAGTATGAGCAGTTCCCTGATTAGGAACATAGAATCCACGGTTCATACTATAGGTAGCTATCATTGGCGGCGATGCGTTACTGATATTTGTAAGTCCCGTTATGACCATTGAGAAACATGTCGGTCCACAGGCTGAGGACGCCATAGTTCCCAGACCATATGGATATGTCGCCCATCTCGGGTCATACTGAAGGAACAGCGGATGCGGTGCATTCAGCTCAGCATCTGTAAGTCCGAGAACATATTCTCCATTTAGAGGAACCTGATTCATACCTGTTACGATACTGATTCCGTTATAGTTTATAGCATTGAGATTATTCTTTCTGGATTCTTCCTCCAAAGAAGCAATGAAGGCTTCATCCTCCGCAGAAAGCTCCTCGTCATAATAATCTCCGCCTGCAACGTCACTTGCATCGGTTCCATCGATCATATCATCATACTCGGCATCCCCAACTGAAAGCGTCGGAGCCTCAGTGGTTTCCAGACTGTAATCCCTTGTTGACTGGGATTTCTGGTACTCCGCCAGAAGCATTGCATTGATTCTATCCTCTTCACTTTCATATGCATCACCCGAAGTTGCTTCAGCTGTTTCATCTACCTGAGGGTGTCTTTTTTCATCTAAATAGAGAGATAAAAAAAATACCGTCACGAGAGCAACCGGTAATACTGCGAATATTAAAATGTACTTGGTTTTGTTCTTCATAATTTCCTTTATTTTTAATTTGCATCATCCGCCGGAAAACCGACGGATGATAAATGTTTTTTAGTCGTGTAACTTTCTCTTATCTACAACTCTTACTGCCTTGCCCTCGCTTCGAACGATTGATTTAGGTGGAAGAAGATGCATCTTAGGTCTGATACCAAGCATCTGAACCATGGCACCTGTAAGAGCCTTTCTTGCCTTTTCAAGATCCTCGTCTTCCTTCATAGCCTTGAACTGCTCTTCGGAAAGCTCTACATTTATATCAAATGTATCCTCACTTCCGATACGGTCTACCATTATCTGATAGTTCGGTGTATATCCTGTCTTCAGAAGAACTGTCTCTATCTGTGAAGGGAATACATTTACACCACGGATGATCATCATATCATCTGAACGTCCCTTAGGCTTGCACATCTTGATATGTGTACGTCCGCAGGAGCACTTTTCTCTCTTAAGAACTACAAGGTCTCTTGTTCTGTATCTGAGAAGTGGAAATGCTTCCTTATCGAGAGATGTGAATACGAGCTCACCCTCTGTTCCTTCCGGAAGAACCTCTCCTGTCTCAGGATTAATTACTTCTGCATAGAAGTGATCTTCATTTATATGCATACCGGTCTGTGCTTCACACTCGAAGGACACACCGGGTCCGCTTATTTCTGTAAGTCCGTAGATATCATATGCCTTAATGCCGAGACTCTGCTCGATGCTCTGACGCATTTCCTCTGTCCATGGCTCTGCACCGAAGATACCAGCCTTAAGATTAATATCATCAGCTGTAAGTCCCATATCATGGAGCTTTTCGCCTATATATGCTGCATAAGAAGGTGTACAGCAGAGGATTGTTGCATTAAGATCCTTCATAAACTGGATCTGTCTTTCTGTATTACCTGATGACATAGGAATTGTAAGACAGCCAACCTTGTGGGAGCCGTCATGAAGTCCTGCACAACCTGTGAAAAGACCGTAGCCGTAAGCTACCTGAACTACATCCTTTTTAGAACCGCCTGCAGCAACAATTGCTCTTGCACAGCACTCAGCCCAAAGGTCTATATCATTCTGGGTATAGAATGCAACTACTCTTCTTCCTGTAGTTCCACTTGTTGAGTGAATACGTACACAGTCCTTAACAGGTCTGCAGAGAAGTCCATAGGGATATGCATCCCTCAGGTCACTCTTCGTTAGGAAAGGCAGCTTGCTGATATCAGCCATACATTTGATATCATCAGGTGTAACTCCCTTCTCATCCATGAGATTACGATAATACTCATTATTCTCATAAACATATTTTACCTGCTTAAGGAATTTTTCCTCCTGAAGAGCCTTAAGCTGCTCAACAGGCATAGTTTCGATTTCTTCCTGGAAATACTTATTTGCCATTTTCATTATCCTCCATTCCTTTTTTTCACTAATGAGACTCTCTGCATTCCCCCTTAAATGGAACTCCGGGGGTATACATCCCCAATAATGAATGCAGGAACATCTAAATAATTTTATTCCAATATTAATTATATATTGGTCAGTTGTAAAAACAACCAACCGATATTTTAGCACATTTAATATAATTATTAAAGGGTAAAAAGAATTAAGCGACAAAAGGGGCGATTCCATAATTGGAATCGCCCTATACTTTATTTCTTTTTGCAGATTAGTTGTCCCTCTTCTTCATCTATCAGAACGGTGTCGCCCATAGCCAGCTTATTGCTGAGGATTGCTCTTGCAACCAGTGTCTCAACATTCTTCTGCAGGAATCTCTTAAGCGGTCTTGCACCATATACCGGATCATAACCACTCTCTATGACGTATTCTCTTGCTGCTTCTGATAGTTCTATCTTAATCTCCTTATCAGCCACACGACTATTCAGATCCTTCATAAGAAGCTCAACTATTCCGGCGATATTTTCTTTAGTCAGCGGCTTGAACATGATTATCTCATCCAGACGGTTAAGGAACTCCGGTCTGAAATGTAACTTAAGCATATCCGTTACCTGCTTCTCTGCCTCTTCCTTGATATTTCCGTCATCATCTATTCCTTCCAGCAGGAACTCAGAACCGATGTTGGATGTCATGATCAGGATAGTATTCTTGAAGTCGACTACATTTCCCTTAGAATCGGTGATACGTCCGTCATCCAGTATCTGAAGCATGATGTTGAAAACATCCGGATGCGCCTTTTCCACCTCATCGAAAAGAACTACTGAGTAAGGACTTCTCCTTACTGCGTCCGTCAGCTGTCCGCCTTCATCATAGCCCACATATCCCGGAGGCGCTCCGATGAGACGTGATACACTGTGCTTCTCCATATATTCACTCATATCGATTCGTACGATATTTGACTCGTTATCAAAGAGTGCTTCTGCCAGGGTTTTGGCAAGCTCTGTCTTACCTACTCCGGTAGGTCCCAGGAACAGGAAGGAACCGATGGGTTTCGTAGGATCCTTTATACCTGCCTTAGATCTGATGATAGCCTCGCTTACAAGGGACACTGCGCTGTCCTGACCCACAACTCTCTTATGAAGTTCATCTGCCAGATGCAGAGTTTTGTTTCTCTCTGACTCTGAGAGCTTGGCAACCGGTATGCCGGTCCACTTGGAAATGATCTTAGCTATCTCTTCCTCGGTTACATTTTCGTGAAGCAGCTGTCTTTCCTTAACTGATGAACTGTTTTCAAGTTCTTCCAGCTCCTTCTGCAGTTCAGGAATCTTACCATACTGAAGCTCTGCAGCCTTATCGTAGTTGCCCTTCCTCTGAGCTATCTCCAGGTCGTCCTTCGCATTTTCTATCTCTTCTCTGAGGGTTCTGACACGCTCCACCTCAGCCTTTTCATTTTCCCAGGTAGCCTTCATGGAGTTCGCTTTATCCTTAAGCTCTGCCAGCTCCTTCTCGATGCTTGCCAGTCTCTCCTGGGACAGATGGTCATCCTCATTCTTAAGTGCAGTTATCTCAATCTCCAGCTGCATGATCTTACGCTCGATTTCATCTACCTCAGCAGGCATTGAATTAAGCTCTGTCTTAATCATGGCGCAGGCTTCGTCCACCAGATCGATAGCCTTATCAGGCAGGAATCTGTCCGTTATATATCTGTTTGAAAGAGTAGCCGCAGCCACAAGGGCGTTGTCGCTTATCTTAACTCCGTGGAATACCTCGTATCTGTTCTTGATACCACGAAGTATGGAAATGGTATCTTCAACTGTAGGCTCATTAACCTGAACAGGCTGGAACCTTCTCTCAAGAGCCTTATCCTTTTCAATATATTTTCTGTACTCATCAACTGTAGTGGCACCGATGCAGTGAAGCTCTCCTCTTGCCAGCATAGGCTTGAGCATATTTCCGGCATCCAAAGAACCATCAGTCTTGCCGGCTCCTACTATAGTATGAAGCTCATCTATGAAAAGAATTATCTGACCGTCGGACTTCTTAACCTCATCCAGCACAGTCTTAAGTCTTTCCTCAAATTCACCACGGTACTTAGCACCTGCGATGAGAGCCCCCATGTCCAGGGCAAAAATCTCTTTATCCTTCAGGGAATCGGGAACATCACCCTTAACAATTCTCTGCGCCAGTCCCTCTATGGCAGCTGTTTTACCTACACCGGGATCACCGATAAGAACCGGATTATTCTTTGTCTTACGGGACAGTATCCTAACGATATTTCTTATCTCCATGTCACGTCCGATAACAGGATCCAACTTCTGCTCGCGGGCCTGCTGCACCAGATTATATCCAAACTTCTCAAGAGCATCATAGGTGTCCTCGGGGTTATCTGACTCCACTCTCTTGTTACCTCTTACCTCTGCAAGAGCCTTCATAAAGTTATCCTTCTTGATGCCGAACTTCTTGATAAGCTCCTTAACATCACTGCTGCCCTTTTCCATAAGTCCGATGAAAAGGTGCTCAACAGAGATATAGTCGTCACCCATCTTCTTAGCCTCGGTCTCGGCAGTAAGTACTACCCTGCTTATATCCTGACCCATGTAGATATCTTCAGAAGAACCTGATACATGAGGTCTTGCCTTAACAAGCTTTTCAGCCTCGTCGATAAATGCACTGGTTGCTATTCCCATTTTCTCCAAAAGCTTCTTAATGAGACTGTCATCAATAGTAAGAAGACTGTAAAGCAGATGCTCTGATACAACTTCCTGATTATTATATTCCATGCATATTCTCTGGCAGCCTTCAACTGCTTCTAGTGATTTGATCGTAAATTTATCAGCATTCATAATACATCCTCCTTTCGCCTTGTTAGCACTCTCGTTTGGTGAGTGCTAATTCATTTGAATATGTTATACCACTCTGCATATTCAATGTCAACACGAAACTGAAAAAGATGACAGTTTGAACCTGGTTCAACTGTCACCTTTTTATAAACTAATTCAATTGCACGATTTTATACGGATTTATACAAGCTTTGCACCGCAGTTAGAACAGAATTTTGCGCCGTTTGTAGGTGTGCCGCACTCAGGACAGAACTTAGGACCTGCGCCTGCTGCTGCCTGTGGAGCTGCCTGCTGTGGAGCCTGCTGCATTGGCTGCTGAGCATAACCCTGCTGCTGCATAGGCTGCTGTTGCTGTCCCATGCCCATTCCCATGCTTCCCATCATCTGGTTAGCCATGGTAGCGCCCATCATCATCTCTGCCATATTGCCCATAGTTGAATTTCCGCCGCCGAGCTTTCCATCAGCCATAGCGTCAACCATAGTCATCTGAGAATACTTACCAACATCACTAACCATAGACTGAGCTGCAGCCTGATTGATCTTCTGCTGGATCTCTTCCGGATAGTTGAAGTTATTGATGCTGAAGCCTGTTACTGAGATACCGTCCTTGCTGATCTCCATATCCAGATCTTCCTGGATACCCTTTGAGATGTCAAATGCACTGGCCTGGAGGTTGAACATATCCTTGCCTTCTTTTGATATCCACTTCATAAGAAGCTGATCAAGGATAGTAACTATACGAAGCTTTACATCTTCTATAGAATAAGACTGCTTAACACCTGCAACCTTATCTATAAGTGTCATATAATCAGAAACCTTTACATTTGC
>JAFWSY010000075.1 GCA_017519155.1 Eubacterium sp. | reverse complement strand
TACGAAGTATTCTTATATCCGGAAACAGCTTTTTTACTTCCTGCTCCAGCTTCTCCGTTCCAACGCCGTAGCCGCCTATCATATTTGATTTACATTTAGGGCATCCATCCGGCATGGTCTGGGTATGTCCGCAGTAATGACACATCAGCTTAGCCTTGCCATGAAGTGAAAGTGACACATCGCAGTTAGGGCATTTGATAACCTCACCGCAGCTTCTGCAGGAGACAAATGTATTGTAGCCTCTTCTGTTTATGAAGAGCATGGCCTGCTCTCCTCTGCTGAAGGCTCCCTCAAGGTCTTCGTAAAGCGCCTTTGAGATGATACTTCTGTTGCCCTGTTTTAATTCTTCTCTTAGATCTACTATCTTTATATCAGGAAGAGCCGCTCCCTTTACTCTGTCTGTAAGGGACATCAGTCTGTACTCCCCCTTATCAGCCTTATAGTAGCTCTCAACCGCAGGAGTGGCCGATCCGAGTATGACCTTCGCCCCCTCCAGGCGGGCTCTCTCTATTGCAACTTCTCTGGCATGATACTTAGGAGTAGTCTCACTCTTATAGGATATATCATGCTCCTCGTCTATTATTATAAGTCCGAGATTCGGAAATGGAGCAAACAGTGCTGAGCGGGGTCCGATCATTATATGAGTCTTGCCCTCTCTCGCTTTCACAAATTCGCGGTATTTCTCGCCCTTGCTTAGCTGTGAATTAAGGATTGCTATGGAGTCCTGAAAGTAGCTGCTGAAACGCGCCACTGTCTGGTAGGTCAGTGCGATCTCAGGCACCAGAACGATTACATCCTTACCACGTTTAATCACTTCTTCCGCCATGCGGATGTATACTTCTGTTTTACCACTTCCTGTTACGCCATGAAGGAGGTAGACATGATCTGACTGCTTCTCTGCCTCACCTGAAGAGTCAGACGAGCCTGCTGCAACATATGACACTTTATGTGAAGCACCATCCGAAGCCACATCAGGCACCTCGTGCTCATCCATATCTTCAATAAATCTATCCACCACTCTCTGCTGAGCTTCTTCCAATGTATCTATTGGAGCAAACTCCGGAATAAGGTCTCTTGTATCTACGATACCTTTTCGTTCTCTTACCTTTTCCTTGACGGGCATGACGGTCTTCAGTGCATTTATCATGGTGCCGCCATAGGTCTGCTTCATCCACTCTGCCAGCTTTATGAGTTTTCCCTCTACACCAAGGGTCTTCTCGGATACTTCTTTTATTTCCTTTATCTTGTCGATATCCCAGTTTGCCTCGTCTGCCAGAGCTACCACATAACCGTTTCTCACTCTGTTGCCATTACCGAAGGGAACCTTTACCGCAGTTCCCACCTGTATCTGGCCCATAAGCTCCTCCGGGATCTTATATCTGAAGGGTCTATCTACACCCTCATGCGAAATATCTATTATTATATCCGCATATTTTATCGACATCCTCTTCCTCCAAAATCTCTTTTATGAGATCACGTTCATCCATATGATACTTCACTCCGTTGATCTCCTGGTAGTCCTCGTGACCTTTTCCGGCAAGTATAATGACATCCCCTTCCTGAGCATTCATTATAGCGTATCTTATAGCTTCCTTACGATCTATTATATCTACGTATTCACCGTCTGTTTTTTCTATTCCGATCTTTATATCATCAATGATAGCCTGCGGTTCTTCCTTCCGTGGATTATCGCTGGTTATGATTGAAAGATCCGACAGTCTTCCGGATACCTCACCCATCTCATAGCGGCGTGACTTTGCTCTGTTTCCACCGCAGCCGAAGAGTGTAACAATCCTCTTTGGATTATACTCCTTGATTGCATTTAACAGTGACTCCAGTGACATGCCGTTATGTGCATAATCGATCATCAGAGTGAACTTATCGGAGATAGGGATCATTTCCACTCTTCCCCTTACTCTTATCTCTGAAAGAATTCTCTTAATCTCATCAAAACCAACTCCCAGGCAGTCTGCAACTACCAGGGCAGCAAGAGAATTATGTATGCTGAATTCACCCGGCAGATCAACTCTTACTGTACCTTCAAGGGTTCCCTCCAGCTCGTATTCGATACCCATGATTCCGTCTTCGATATAAAGTCTATGGCCAACTGCTCTGTAGTCAGCGTCTTCGTCTTCGCCATATGTAATCGGATAGGCTGTACTTCCTTCCATCATATATTCAGCTTCCGGATCATCTATGTTATAAATAGCCTTCTTACACATGGAGAAAAGCTTCTTCTTGCAGTCTCTGTAATTCTCAAAGCTGTCATGTTCATTTGGTCCTATATGATCAGGAGAAAGATTGGTAAATATACCGTAATCAAAATCCACACCTGCTACTCTGTCCATCATGAGTCCCTGGGAAGAAACTTCCATGACAACAGCTTCCAGACCGTTATTTACCATGTCACGCATGGTGCTGTGTATAAGAATAGACTCAGGAGTTGTATTTGCAGCCGGATGGCTTTCTTTGCCGTCCTGAATCTCTATGGTTCCTATAAGTCCTACATTTACTCCGGCCAGTTCCAGCATGTCCTTAATCATGTATGAGGTAGTAGTCTTACCCTTTGTACCTGTTATACCGATAACAGTAAGCTCCTTGGAAGGCTCACCGTAGAAACGGCTGCTTATGATTCCCATTGCATATCTGGCTGAAGGTACATTTATTATTGTTACTCTCTCGCTCTCCAGCTC
>JAFWSY010000005.1 GCA_017519155.1 Eubacterium sp. | reverse complement strand
GTAGGCTGGCTCACCGGTTTTAAGGGTAAGAATGCACTCAAGATCGGTATCGGTATGATGACCAGAGGCGAGGTTGCGCTTATCGTTGCCAAGAGAGGACTTGAGGCAGACATGATGGAAAGCAAATTCTTCACATCGGTTATCCTTCTGATAATCACCAGCTCGATTCTGACACCTATTTTACTGAAGCTTCTGTATAAGGAAGATAGTGTAAAAACAGAATAAATACTAAAGTTGAAAAACAGCCTGAAAAAGGGCTGTTTTTTGATACTTTTCTTGGGTCACTGTCTTTTTATATAAAACTAATTATGTTATAATCAAAGATACAATTGTTTCGCAAACAATGGAGCAATCTGTGTGACATTAAGCTTTTTCTTTTTTTCATGGGGTGAGATATGATAGATAGAATCTGCAGCGATAATTATAAGAAGTTTATTAGGGGTATAAGTTCTGATAATTGTACTATTTCGGCAATAGCTGATTATACCAGGTCCTCCATGCCTATTATTAAGGATTCCATTAATATCGGACGTCTGGAGGCTATTATAGATGCAAAGCCGAATGAGATAGACCGTACGGGTTACAGTGGACAGGAAATGCTGTTTCAGTCTCCTGATGGTTATGAACCGCTTCTCTACAGAATGGATTTTAAAACAGGAAGCGGAGTTTCCATTACCATGAACGCATATCCGAAGAAGGGATATGAATGGAACGAAGAGGAAAGAGATGACATATATTTCCTGTGCTCTAATTTTTTTGCCCTTTATGAAAGAGCAAGACTGATAAATGTAATGAAGAAGGCTGCATTTATCGAAAGCCAGACAGGAGCACTCAACTTAAACGGAGTAATGAATGCTTCCTTCAGACTCAGTGCACAGTCAAGACTAGGTGAGTTCACCGTTGCATTTATCAATATAAAGAACTTCAAGCTCATTAATCAGCAGATAGGTATGAGACAGAGCGACAATATACTCAGAGTTTTCGTGGATGATATCCACAGCTTCAAGCTTCCTGAGGAATTGATAGGCCGTCTCGGCGGAGACAACTTCGTCATAGTGATGAAGGACGAAAGAATAAATGAATATATAGAACATCTCAGTCCTCTTCATCTGAATTTCTTTGAACAGGGAAATAAGCATGAGCTGGATCTCTATTTCAGAATGGGACTTTTCGATATGGAAGATGGCAACTCCATGGGAGAAGCTATAGCAAATGCCAGCACGGCACTGGGTGTAACGAGGAAAGACGGAAATCATGACATCATCTGGTTTGATCATGATATGAGAATAGAAACCTTAAGTGAACAGCAGACCAGCTATGCCTTCAATCAGGCACTGCTAAATAAAGAATTTGTTGTTTACTATCAGCCTAAGGTGGATCTGTTAAACAACGGTCTCTGCGGTTCAGAGGCGCTGGTGAGATGGAACAAGGACGGAAAGCTTCTTTCACCTGCTTCATTCATACCGGCTCTGGAGCGCGACGGAAGCATATGCGAACTGGACTTTTATGTATTCGAAAATGTATGCAAGGATATAAGAAACTGGATAGATACCGGAGTAGATCCTGTCGCCGTATCCGTTAACTTCTCCAAGAATCACCTCAGAAGAGATGATTTCTCGGAAAGAGTACTGGCTATTCTGGACAGGTATCATGTTAAGCCTGAATATATAGAGGTTGAACTTACTGAGACAGCCTGCTACGAAGATTACAACAGACTGAAGGGCTTCCTGGAAGAGATGAAGAAGCATAAGATCAAAGTGTCGATAGATGATTTTGGTACCGGCTATTCTTCCCTCAGCCTGCTGAAGGACCTGAAGGTGGATGTTATAAAGCTGGATCAGTCCTTTATCAAGTCTCTGGATGAGGGCGGGGATAACTCCTCTTCTGAAGTGGTTATTAAGAATATCATCCATATGGTGGATGAAATAAGTATGAAGATAATCGCTGAAGGTGTGGAAACCAACGAGGAGGCGGAATTCTTAAAGGGAGTCAGCTGTAACATGGCTCAGGGATATTTATATGATAAGCCTATGTCACAGGTTGACTTTGAAGTGCTATTAAAAGGAAGCAGGGAATATAATAAATGATGCGTAAGAGGATTGCTGCATTATTCCTGGCTGTCTGCATTATATTTTCAGTAACAGCCATGGATTATATGACAGCACATGCCGAAGGAGAAAGTTCTGAGAAAACGATAAAGGTACTTTTTGTCGGCAACAGTTTTACAAAATATAATAATCTTCATAAGATATTTAAAGGAATTGCCAAGGCCAACGGCATAAAGATAACAGCGAAAAGAGTTGCCTTCGGCGGCTATAAGCTCAGAAAATATGCCAGCAGCAAGACTAAGGCAGGAAAGAAATTCAGAAAAGCTCTTAAAAAGAAATATGATTATGTTGTTATTCAGGGACATTCGGAGGAATTTATCACAACCTATAACAAACATTCCTACAAATCCATTTCCAAGGTTATAGATATGGTAAAGGCCAGTGGAGCAGAGCCGATCCTTTATATGACCTGGACACAGACCACGGGAATTACTTACAGTGAGCGTGGTGAAGAAATCAGCATGACCAGAGAAGAGATGACCCAGCAGGTTGCTGATATCTATAACAGACTGGGAAATGAATTCGATGTCAAGGTTGCTCCCGTAGGACTGAATATTCTGAGATGTGCTACAGAGTATCCGGAGATCAAGCTTATTAGGTCAGATAATAAGCATCCCAAATACGCGGGAAGCTATCTTGCAGCTTGCACTATATACCAGACTATTTTCGACAGATCTGTTCTTGGAACCAAGTATTACAATACAGATGAAAAGAAGGTTGGTATCGGTAAGACCAAGGCTGAGAAACTGCAGATGATAGCAGACGTTCGTCTTCAGGTTGATAAGCATAACATTTATATATCGCCTGATGAAAAAACTTCTGTTAAAGCTTCCATAGTAGTTTCGGATAATAATACAAAATATAAAGAGTCTTATGCCGATGCCATCACCTACAGATCTCTTACTCCGGAGGTGGCTGAAGTAGACGAAAAGACCGGAGAGATAGAGGCTTTAGCTCCCGGGATGGCTTATGTAAGAGCTGAGTCATCCAGTGGTCTTTCGACCATAACGACGGTTGAAGTAAAGAGCAGGGATACATATGATCTCACACTTACAGAGAAGGAGTCTGTTAGCGGAGACTCTTATAAGGACAATGTATTAAAGTGGACCAACAATTTCACGGACAGTAAGGTGGAGATATACAGGAGTATCTATAATAAAAATCATTTTAAGAAGATAGGCGAGACCTGTAAGGATTATTATTATGATAAGTCACTGTTAAAGGATAAGAAGTATATATACATGATAAGACTTTATTCCTATGTGGATGGCGAGTACAGATATGTGGGAGAAAGCGTAACAAGATATTAGGAGGTTATATGGACATAAAAGGTATTTTAAGCAAAATGACACTGGAACAGAAAGCATCAATTGTTTCGGGACATGATGCATGGACAACAGAGAAGTTTGAAGAGATAGGAGTTCCTTCAATCTTCGTATGCGACGGCCCTCACGGACTCAGAAAGCAGGAGGAAGGCCAGGTACAGATAAATGACTCCATAGATGCAGTGTGCTTCCCTACAGCCTGTGCAACGGCTTCCTCCTTTGATAAACAGCTTATGTATGATATGGGCGTGATACTGGGAAAGCAGTGTCAGGCTGAGGATGTATCAACTCTTCTCGGTCCTGCCATCAATATCAAGAGATCACCTCTCTGCGGACGTAACTTTGAATATGTATCTGAGGATCCTTATCTTGCCGGTGAGCTTACGGCTTCATATGTGAACGGAGTTCAGTCTCAGCATGTAGGAACATCTGTGAAACATTTTGCGGCAAATTCCCAGGAAACTGAGAGGATGTATGCTGACAGTGTAGTAGATGAGAGAACATTAAGAGAGATATATCTCGCTGCTTTTGAAACAGCCGTTAAGAAGGCTCATCCTTGGACTATTATGGCTTCTTATAACCGTATAAACGGGGTATATTCGTGTGAAAATGATTGGCTCCTGAATAAAGTATTAAGAGATGAGTGGGGCTTCGACGGAATTGTAATGTCAGACTGGGGCGCTGTATCGGATAGAATAAAGGGTATAGCTGCAGGTCTGGATCTGGAGATGCCGGGCAGCCAGGGAGTTAATGATTCTCATATAGTAAGAGCTGTTCAGTCGGGAGAACTGTCAGAAGAAGCTCTGGACACTGCAGTTACAAATATTCTGAGATGGGTTGAGAGGTTCACAGAGAACAGACAACAGGAAGTTTTTGACAGAGACATAGATCATGAGAAGTCTGTACGTGCAGAAGAAGAGTGCATCGTACTTCTCAAGAATGACAGCGTGCTTCCGCTTGATAAGAAAGAGAAGATCGCGATAATCGGTGGCTTCGCAGAGACTCCAAGATATCAGGGCGGCGGAAGCAGCCATATTAATTCACACAAGGTAGTATCTGCAGTATCGGTTATGGACAGCTTCGCTGCTTCCGAGGGATGGATCAGATATTCCGAGGGCTTTCCGTATGATGCGGACATAACAGATGAGGCGAAGTTCGACGTAGCAGTTTCACTGGCTAAGGAAGCTGATAAAGTAGTTGTATTTGCCGGTCTTCCGGATGTATTTGAATCCGAAGCCTACGACAGAAAGCATATGAGACTTCCTGACTGTCAGAATGCGCTAATAGAAAAACTTCTTAAGCTTGGCAAGCCGGTAATAATCGTTCTTCACAATGGTTCTCCTGTTGAGATGCCGTGGGTTGATGAAGTTAAAGGAATAGTTGAAGTATATCTTGGCGGTGAAGGTGTCGGCGAAGCGGCTATGAACGTGCTTTACGGCAAGGTTAATCCTTCAGGAAAGCTTGCAGAGAGCTTCCCAATCAAGCTTGAAGATAATCCCAGCTACCTTAATTTCCCTGTTGCAAGACATAAGGTTGTATATGTAGAGGGGGTATTTGTAGGCTACAGATATTACGACACAAAGAAAATGGATGTACTCTTCCCGTTCGGACACGGACTATCATATACAAGCTTTGAATACAGTAATCTCAGATGTCCTTCTAAGATTGATATAAATGATGGAGCAGAGGTAAGTGTAGATATAACCAATACAGGTGCTGTAAAGGGTAAAGAGATAGTTCAGTTATATGTATCTGACAGAACCTATGCTACCAACCGTCCGGTACACGAGCTTAAGGGCTTTGACAAGGTAGAGCTTGAACCGGGTGAAACAAAGACAGTAACCTTTAAGCTGGACAAGAGAAGCTTTGCGTGGTACAGCACTGAGGTGGGAGACTGGTATGCAGCTGACGGAAGCTATGTGATAGAGATAGGAAAATCTTCAAGAGATATTCCTCTTTCACAAGAGACAGAGCTTACGGGAAGTTTCCAGATACCTCCTGTTATAGATAAGGATGTTCAGCTGGGAGAATTACGTGCATATAATAAGACAAAGGAATATACAGCTAAGACATTCGCTGAAGCTTCCGCACAGTTCGGCGGCAGAGAGGGCGAAGAGAAGGATGAGATGACAAAGGCTATGTTGGAATATCTGCCTATCAGAACCCTTCGTTCCTTTGGTGGTATGACCAATGAAAAGATAGAGGAGATACTCAGTGATCTGAACAAGCTTGTGTAAGACAGATTATAAGAGAAATTATAAAACAGAAATTATAAAACAGAAATTATATAACAGAAATTATATAACAGAATAAGCTTTGCAAAAGTATAGCGGGGATTTATTCCCCGCTATAAACTATTTTACCGTTACATATTGTATAGTGTATCTTACCCGGAAGAGTCCATCCTGTGAAAGGACTGTTCTGGGCTTTTGATTCAAACTTATCAACTACCCATTCTTCATCCTCACCAAATATCACAAGATCGGCGGGAGCTCCTTCTGAAAGAGTACCCGGAATCAGTCGGTACAGCTCAGCAGGATTTTTACTCATTATCTCCATCAGCTTAAGGAGGGAAATATGTCCCGGTTTTACCAGTGACAGGATTCCGAGACCCAGAGAAGTTTCAAGACCTGTTATTCCGCTTGGAGCTTCAGCTAGAGGCTTTTCCTTTTCTTCCTTGGAATGAGGTGCATGATCCGTAACGATCATGTCAATAGTTCCGTCCTTTATACCTTCTATGATAGCCAGTCTGTCAGCTTCCTCCCTCAGAGGTGGATTCATTCTGGCGTTAGTTCCGTACTTAAGTACCGCTTCCTCTGTCAGCGTAAAATGATGTGGTGTGGCTTCGGCATGTATATCAGCGCCAAGCTTCTTTGCTGCCCTTACATATTCCACACTGTTCCTTGAACTTATATGCTGGATGCAGAGAGTAGCACCTGTATCGAGAGCGAGAACACTGTCGCGGGCAACCATTATATCCTCGGCAGTTCTTGATGCACCGCCATATCCAAGCTGCTCTGACACCTTTCCCATATTAACACCTGCCTGCTTAACGAAGAGAGGAGACTCCTCATGAAGACTTACAGGAAGGTCAAGATCCTTTGCTTTTATCAGAGCTTCCAGAAGTACCTTCTCATCCATTATTGGAAGACCGTCATCAGTAAAGCCTGCGGCGCCTTCATCAGCCAGTAGATCCATATCCACAAGCTCCTTACCCTGCATACCCTTAGTTACCGTAGCAGTCTGAAGAACATGTATAGGAGTCTTCTCACCTTTTTCCTGGATATATCTTAAAGTCTTTACATTATCAACAGGAGGCTTGGTGTTAGCCATGCACACCACAGTTGTGAAGCCGCCTCTGGCAGCTGCTCTTGCTCCGGACTCGATATCCTCTTTATATTCAAATCCCGGATCTCTGAAGTGAACATGAGTATCCACCAGTCCCGGAGCAACGACAAGCCCCTTGGCATCAATGGTAGTTATCTCAGATTCAGAGATATCATACTTTGCTTTAACCATCTCCGGGTCCAGATCAGGACCGGCACCGATGATCACATTATCCTTTATACAAACATCCCCCGGACCATCATAGCCCGTGACACTGTCAACTAAACGTCCGCCCTTTATATACAGCATAGTAGTGTTCCTTTCTTTTTGTTGGTATTTAATTAATAATATTACGACATGGTCTTAAAAGTCAAAATGCTTTCCTGTTTTCCAAGAAAACATTTTGATTCTATGAGATACTTTTGTTCAAAATAGAATGTAAAATGACAAAAAGGTATCCATATTATATGAATTTAGTAATAATGTTTAATGCTTTATGCGAAAATGTTCATTATCATTTTAATTATTTCAAATAGGTACCCCCAAATATAAAAATGCGGGGTGCTTTTTTTAAAGAAAACATAAATTATTGAACAATACTTATGTTACGGTGTCAAGAGGTAGTTTTGCTATTCACTTCATATAAACGAGAAAAAAGGGACATCCCGCAAGGGATGTCCCAATCAATCTAAAACAATGTGAAGTTTAATAATTCTCTGCATTTACTTCGAAGAAGCTCTGTGGATGTGCACATGCCGGGCAAACATCCGGAGCCTTTGTTCCAACTACGATATGTCCGCAGTTACGGCACTCCCAAACCTTTACCTCGCTCTTCTCGAATACAGCCTTTGTCTCTACGTTGTTAAGCAGAGCTCTGTATCTTTCTTCATGATGCTTCTCGATAGCAGCAACAAGACGGAACTTCTCAGCTAACTCTGGGAATCCTTCAGCATCAGCTGTCTTAGCAAATCCATCATACATATCTGTCCACTCATAGTTCTCGCCATCAGCAGCAGCCTTGAGATTTGCAGCTGTATCGCCAAGCTCGCCGAGCTCTTTGAACCACATCTTTGCATGCTCTTTCTCGTTGTCAGCTGTCTTGAGGAAGAGTGCAGCTATCTGCTCATAGCCTTCCTTCTTTGCAACTGAAGCAAAGTATGTATATTTATTTCTTGCCTGAGATTCACCTGCAAAAGCAGTCTGCAGATTCTTCTCTGTCTGTGTACCTGCATATTTGTTTCCTGAAGCAGCAGGAGTATCCTCAACAACTTCAAGATTCTCTATACCAACGCCACAAACCGGACAGAATGGAGTTTCGCCATCCGGAACTTCAAAAACTTCCCCACATATCTTACATCTGTACTTCATTTTGTAACCTCCTAAACAATTAATGGTATGTCCAGTATAACTCATCACCCCGTTGTTTAGTCAACACTAACGTTAGTATTAAAATAAGGTGAATAACTGTAATATCTGTATAAATAAGGTAAATAACTGTCATGTCTGTACTTGCATTATTTTCTAAAAATGTTACAATCAAACCTATGTTGAAGAATTATAAAAGAGGACTTCTGGCGGGTATTCCCATAGCCCTTGGGTACCTGTCGGTGTCATTTTCATTTGGTATACTTGCAATTAAATATGGTCTGACCTGGTGGGAGGCTGCACTTATATCATTGACAAATGTAACTTCTGCCGGTCAGTTTGCCGGTATTCAGATAATGGGAACTCCCGGACTGTGGCTGGATATGCTGATAGCTCAGGCAACTATCAATGTCAGATATTCATTTATGTCCATTGCGCTTTCTCAGAAGCTTGATAAAAAGTGCAGTGGAATATGGAGATGGCTCATGGCATTTATGGTTACGGATGAGATATTTGCTGTGGGCATATCTGAGGAATCAGTCACCAGATCTTTCTGGGCAGGACTGTCCACTCTCCCTTATATAGGCTGGGCTTCAGGCACCATTCTCGGAGCCATAATGGGAAATATACTCCCTGCCAGTGTTATGAGTGCCCTGGGACTTGCTCTTTACGGTATGTTCGTGGCTATTGTTGTACCGGTAATGAAGACTGAGAAACCTGTGGTATGGACTGTCATTATAGCGGCAGTCTTATCTTCATGTTTTACTTATATTCCGGGACTTAATAAGGTTTCTGCGGGACTTGCCATAAGTATATGTGCCATCGTAAGTGCCGGTATTATGGCGGTACTAAGACCTGTCGATGATGATGAATCAAAGGATCAGGTGGCAGAAGAAGGGGGTGCGGCATGACAATAAAGACCTTCTTCATATATCTTATTATTATGGCACTGTCCACATATCTGATAAGAGCCATTCCTTTTATTCTGGTGAAGCATCAGATCAGGAATACATATATTAAATCGTTTTTACATTATATACCGTATGCCGTTCTTACAGCCATGACCATTCCGGCTATTTTTACGGCTACGGCTAGTGTTATATCAGCATGCGTTGGCTTTATCGTGGCATGCATACTTGCTATAAAAAATAAAGGTCTGACAACAGTTGCACTTCTTTCGTGTGTTGCCGTTTATCTAACGGAACTGATTCTCGGACTGATAAGCTAAGGAAGCTTAAAATGAACAAATTGCTGATACTGCTTTTCCTGTTTTCATCGGGAAGCATTACCGGATGGGTTATAGAGCTCTTCTTCAGAAGGTATCTTGACCCCGTTGAGAGAAAAAAGAAAAAATGGGTGAATCCCGGATTCTTTGTCGGACCGTATCTTCCTATATACGGTACCGGCCTTATTGTGTTATACATGCTCGGACATATATCCATTCCCAGCATAGGCGATGTACACCCTCTGCTGGAGAAACTGGTCATCTTCGTTATTATGGCAGCCTGCATGACCATAGTGGAATTTGTTACAGGCATCATCTTTATAGAACATATGCATCTTCAGTTATGGGATTATTCTTCCTACTGGGGAAATATCAAAGGGGTTGTCTGTCCGCTTTTCTCATTGTTCTGGTATGCGCTGGCCGCATTTTACTATCTGGTCCTGCATCCTCAGGTAAACAATGCACTGGACTGGCTGTCGCGTAATCTCGCATTTTCCTTCTTTATAGGCTTTTTCTACGGAATATTTTTCCTGGATATTATCTATTCCTTCCAGCTGATGGTTAAGATAAAGGCTCTTGCCGATGAATATCAGGTAGTCGTAAAGTACAATGCTTACAAGAGTAAGCTTATTGATATCCGTGCGGAGGCAAAGGAGAAAAGCTATTTCTTCTTCTCATCCAGACTCAGTTCCATATCACCTCGTGAAGTGTTCGATAAATACAGGGAAAACTTTTCCGTAAAGAGGATGGTTATGAGTCCAATACTCAAGGTAGCGGATAAGGTTAAGAAAAAGGACTGATTATATTTGCAATAGATGTGTAAATCATGGTAAAATAAATAAGTTAAGGTAAAAATACGTATAGAGGATAGATTACTATGAAGTTTATTCATATAGCAGACGTTCATCTCTTCGCAACTCCCGATAAGGATAAGCCCTGGGGTGAGCACAGAACAGCAGAAATAGAAGAGACATTTGACAAGATCATAACAGATTGTAATGAAAAGGATATAGATCTGCTTTTAATCGCAGGTAACCTTTTCGACAGATCACCATCTGTTGATGATCTTATATTTGTGGATGAGAAGCTATCACTGCTTACAAAAACCAGGACTATCATGCTGTCCGGACCGGACGACTATATACCTGAGGGGAGTGACAGTGCGGCTTATAAGTTCAACTCCAGAACAGTTATTCTTCCTCCCGGCAGAACCACAAATGCTTATCTGAGAGGAATCAATACCTGTGTAACAGGCTTCAGCTACGGAAAGCCTCAGTATAAGGAGAGAATCATTGAGAGTATAGATCCCGGAAGAGAGGATGCTATAAATATTCTGATCGCATCGGGTGGTGACAGACTTCATATGCCTTTCAAGAAGGATAAGCTGGCAGCCAAGGGTTATGATTATGTGGCTATGGGCTATATCAGAAGACCTGTTCACATCCTTAAGAACAGAATGGCCTATGCAGGTTCGCCGGAACCTCTGGGACCAAAGGAGACAGGCCGTCACGGTTATGTTATCGGAGAGATAAATGATGAGGGTACGAAGATAACCTGGTGCCCTATTGCAAAGCGTAATTATATTGATGTCAGCATTACAATGAGTCCTGAGCTTTCAGCAGATGAGGTTGTAAGAAATCTCGAGAATAAGATGCTGAAGCTGGGAAATGAAAACATATACAGTATCACATTGAAAGGTTTTTCAAAGGATAATACCAACCTGGACCTTTCCAGAATTAACAGCAGATTCAATGTATATGAATATTTGAATATGACTATATCCGATGAGGATGAAAAGATACTTCGTGTTGAGAATGAGAACAACATGATGGGAAGTTTCATCAGAGAGGTAAATGAAAGCTATACCCTGACTGAAAGTGTCAGAAGCAGGGCGCTCAGGTATGGCATGGAAGCATTAATACTGGCAGGAGATGAAAGATAGATGTATCTGACCAAGCTATTAGTAAGAGATTTTGGTAAATTTCATAATAAAGGAATGGATCTTGAAAAGGGAATAAACCTGATAGTCGGACAGCCTGAAAGCGGCAAATCCACTCTCAGGGATTTTCTTATCGGTATGATATACGGTATCCCAAGAAGAGAGGGTATCACCAGAGTAAGATCCAACTATGACCTTAGAAAACCCGAGGACGGAAGCGGTTATTCGGGAACTGCATATATAAAGGATGAGGATAAGACCTATCTGGTGGACAGAACATTTCTTGCAGGCGCAAAGAAGGCATCTGTTCTTGATGTAGGTTCGGGAAGAGAAGTAAGACTTGAATACAGTGATACTCTCAGCGGAACCCTTTGTACCACCGACAAGAACACATATCTTGATACCAGATGCATAGTTGAGTCCGATGAGTATGAATACAAAACAGACCTGAAGAAATATCTTACGAATATTACACTTACGGGAACTGCAAATATAAATAAATCGGAGGCCATCAAGTATCTGGAAAATGAGAAAAAGAATCATATTCCAAGACCTCTTATTAGAAGACTTGATGAGCTTGATGATCATATATCCGAATATGATGGAGTAGATGAAGAGATAGAGGCAGTCGAGCGTGAGATCAAAGCCCTTAATGAAGAGTTCATTATGGAGGCTGAGAGAAGAAAAAGAGTTGCCAGACGTATGGTGGAAAATGAAGACGGAACTGTCAGTTATGAAACAGATACCACTCTTGAGGAGCAGATTGACAAGCTGACTGAACGTGAAAGAACCATCGGTGCTCCTGAAGAGAAAAAAGAAGAGGAAGAAAAAAAGGAAAAGAAAAAAGAAAAGAAGGATGTTCCTTTTACAGACAGATGGTATGTTATCCTGGGAACAGGAGTTCTGGTTGTGCTTATTATAGCAGCCATATTTTATATGCTTCCTTTTGAAGATATCATAAGAAAGCTGTTCGTAGGCTTCACAGCACTGTTCGTATTTATCACCATCCTGGATGGTTACAGAGCCAAGGGCTCCTTTGCGGGAGTTGCAGAAGAGGCTGTACCTGATGAGGAGGAATTCAACAAGGTTCTGGAGGAGCTTAAAGAAGAGGCTGAGAAACAGGAAGAGGTTGAGATTGATATGTCCTTCGCTAAGCCATATCAGGAGAAGAAGGCTAAGCTGAAGGAGAGAGAGGATACTCTTATCACAAGAAGAAATGAAAGAGCAAAACTCAGAGCTGAGTTCGATCAGGTATTTAAGAAGAAGAGTGAGCTTGAAGAAGAGGTTCAGGCTATTGACTTTGCTATCAATAAGATAAATCAGCTTTCTAACAGATTCAGAGAAGAGTCATTCAGAAAGCTTCTGGTACACATTTCCGAATATATAAATGTGCTGACTCTCGGAGAGTTCACATCACTGAACTTCGATAATTCAGGAGAGCTGGTTCTTAAAAATGACGAGAGAACCCTTCCTATCGCATATCTTGCAGATGAGGATGTAGGTAAGGTATTCCTAGCTATACGACTCAGCATAGCAAAGCATCTGGCAAAGGAGAAGCTTCCGCTTATCATCGATGGTACCTCCATGCTGGACAGTGCATCTGAGATAAAGGCATTTGTGGATATACTTTCATCCATGAAGGAAGAGCAGATAATCATCCTGACAGATGACTGGGGAATGGCTTCGGTATTTGAAAGCAAGGGAGTAAGATTCAATAGAATCAATCTTTAAGCATATAGATGCTTTCAGAGGTAGATAGTAATGAGCGACAATACAAAACCAATTTTTGTAATAGGCCATAAGAATCCGGATACTGACTCTATAGCTGCGGCTATCTCCTATGCAAATCTCAAAAATGAGAAGGGCACCGGACATTATATCGCAGCAAGATGTGGAAATGTAAGCAGAGAGACTCAGTATGTTCTGGACAGATTCGGTTTCAAGGCGCCAACCTTTATCGGTGATGTCCGTACTCAGGTCAGAGATATGGAACTGAGAAAGGTGGAGGGAGCATCTAAGAACATGTCTCTTAAGGATGCCTGGAGCATCATGAAGGAAAATGGTGTTGTTACGCTCTGTATATCCGAGGATAAGCTCCTTACAGGACTTATCACCACCGGAGATATTATGGAGTCCTATATGGGCTCATACGAAGCAAATACACTTTCAGAAGCAAAGACCAGCTATAAAAATATCGTTGAGACTCTGGATGGAGAGCTTCTGGAGGGAGATATAAATGCAATAGTTACAGAGGGAAAGGTTCTTATCGGAGCCGGTACTCCCGATGTTATGGAGGAGTATATGGCTCCTCATGATATAGTAATTCTGGGTGACAGATATGAATCCCAGCTCTGTGCCATAGAGATGGAGGCAGATGCCATCATAGTTTGTGCCGGAGCAAAGGTCACCACCACCATAAGAAAGCTGGCTAAGGAAAGAGGCTGCAAGGTAATAAGCACGCCTCACGATACATTTACCGTAGCCAGACTCATATATCAGAGTATGCCTATCAGGCACTTTATGAAATCAGAGAATCTGATAACATTTAAAATGGATGACTACATAGAGGATGTTCTTCCTGTTATGGCATCCACCAGACACAGATATTTCCCTGTGGTTGATGCAGAGGGAAGATATAAGGGAATGGTCAGCCGCCGTAACTTCCTGGGTGCTTCCAAGAAGAAGCTGATCCTTGTGGATCATAATGAGAAGAGTCAGGCTGTAAACGGCATGGAATCCGCAGAACTTCTGGAAATCATTGATCATCACAGACTGGGTACGGTAACTACCGCAAGACCGGTTTATTTCAGAAATCAGCCTCTGGGCTCCACCTGTACCATCATATATCAGATGTATCAGGAGGCGGGTATAGAGCTCTCGCCGGAAATGGCTGGACTTATGCTGGCTGCTATCATATCGGATACGCTGCTCTTCAGGTCGCCGACCTGTACAGAGGTGGACAGGATGGCAGGAAAGCTGCTTGCGATGATAGCGGGGCTCGACATGGAGGAGCTGGCCAGGGAAATGTTCAAGGCAGGAAGCAATCTCGTCGACAAGAGTCCTGAAGAGATAGTTCATCAGGATTATAAGAAGTTCAATGTCGGTAAATCAGTTGTGGGCATCGGTCAGATCAGTTCCATGGATTCTAACGAGATGGAGAATATCAAGAACAGTATTCTTCCTGAGATAGATAAACTGAGAGAGCGGGATAACGTGGATATGCTGTTCTTCATGATAACAAATATCATGAAGGAATCCTCAGAGGTTCTCTTCTCGGGACCTAAGGCAGAGGTGGTTCTGGAAAGCGGTTTCAGTGTAACCTCTAAGAATCATAAGAGTGTGCTGCTTTCGGGTGTTGTTTCAAGAAAGAAACAGATGGTTCCGAC
The DNA here is from genome assembly GCA_017519155.1 of Eubacterium sp. Classification (GTDB taxonomy): domain Bacteria; phylum Bacillota; class Clostridia; order Lachnospirales; family Lachnospiraceae; genus Eubacterium_Q. Next base: position 7,799 of record JAFWSY010000005.1, on the reverse strand, counting down.
CATTACCGATATATTGGGACAGTAACAGGAGATTATTATGAGTAGTGTTTCATGCGACACATGTGCTTACTATTTCTATGATGAGGAATATGAAGGATATGTGTGTGATATAAATATTGATGAGGATGACTATTCAAAACTCATGGAAGGGCATTTTAAAGAATGCCCTTATTATACGAATGGAGACGAATACAGAGTAGTCAGACATCAGATGTGATAAAGATATAAGCAGGAGAATCAGAGTATGCAGAAGTTTTATCTTGAAAATTTAAGACTGAAGGTAACTATCAATCAGATGGGAGCTGAGATCAGCAGTGTTCTGTCCAAGGAAAATGGATTCGAATATGTGTGGAGCGGCGATGAGAAATACTGGAAGAGACAGGCTCCTGTTCTTTTCCCTATAGTGGGAAGTTTAAAGAACGGCAGCTTTGTAGTTGACGGAGAGAACTATCCCATGTCACAGCACGGCTTTGCCAGAGATATGGACTTCAAAATGGTGAAGCAGGCAAATGGAAAGGAAATCCTTTTCAGACTTGATTATAATGAGGAAACACTTAAGAAATATCCTTATAAGTTTGCCCTTGAAATTAGATACACTCTTGAAGGATATAAGCTTACCACAAACTGGAAGGTTATAAATCTTGATGATAAAGATATACATTTCCAGATAGGAGGTCACCCTGCATTTATGTGCCCTCTTGGAAAAGGAAAGCAGAGTGAATACTTCTTTAATTTTGATATAGATAAGGATATAGAGTATTCATTACTCAGTTCAAACGGCCTCGTGGAGTCAGAGGGGAATGTACTGAAGAATGACGGCGGACTTGTGGCAATCGATGAACATATGTTCGATAAGGATGCACTTATCATAGAAAAATCAGGAATAAACAAGGTAGAGTTATGCAAACCTGACGGCATGTCTTATCTGGCTGTAGGATTTGAAGCTCCGGTATTCGGACTCTGGTCACCGGCAGGAAAGCAGGCACCTTTTATATGTATAGAACCATGGTACGGAAGAGCAGATAAGGAAAGCTTTTCCGGTGAAATAAGTGACAGGGAATACGATAATAAAATTGCGCCCGGAGAAGCCTTCGAAGCATCATATTATATAGAAATTGAGATGTAGACAGTTATACGGTTTACATAAGCGATAGAATGTAAAAAAACCGTTATAAATCGTCATATTTTCGTAATATTCCCTTGACAAATATGCCCAAAAAAGTATAATTAAATGGAGCGTTTTAGTTCAATATCAGGGGGCTAGAATAGCAAAACATATTAAGTATTATTTAGGAGGATTTCCAAATGAACAAGACAGAACTTGTAGCAGCAATCGCTGAAAAAACAGAACTTTCAAAGGCTCAGTCAGAGAAGGCTCTTAAGGCTTTTATTGAGACTGTTGAAGAGACATTAAAGGCAGGAGATAAGGTTCAGCTCGTTGGATTCGGAACATTTGAAGTTTCTAAGAGACCAGCTAGAACAGGTCATAACCCAAGAACAGGTAAGTCAATCAAGATTAAGGCTTGCAAGGCTCCTAAGTTTAAGGCTGGTAAGGCTCTTAAGGATGCTCTTAACTAAGAATAATTTAGTAAGTTATTGCTGCCACGTCATAAGACGTGGCAGTTTTAAGTTTTAAAGGTAAAATAAGTAATGTAAAGGATCTGTGAAGGAGATCAAAAAATGAGACTTGATAAGTATTTGAAGGTATCCCGTTTGATAAAGAGACGTACCATAGCCAATGAAGCCTGTGATGCAGGCAGAGTTATGGTCAATGGAAAGACTGCCAGAGCATCCTATGATGTTAAAGTGGGAGATGAGATAGAGATAGCTTTCGGTAATAAAGCACTTAAGGCAAGAGTGCTCAAAGTGGCTGAAACTGTTAAAAAAGATGAGGCTGCAGATATGTTTGAACTGATATAGTTACATATATTCGAAATTTTTACTTGATAATTATGTTAACTTGTCGTATAATTTCTTTGTGTTCCCGATTTGGGACTTTTTTGTGCTATAAAAATCTATGTAAACGGTGATTATGGCAAATACTTATTGGTGGGTTCCGGAAAATGCAAAGAAGGGTCAGAAGACAATCGAATAGGCAATCAAGAGCATTTCTGATTCTTGTTCTTATGGTAGTTATGACAGTTATAGTTGCCTGTGGAGTTAGAAGCATATCCCTTAGAAGACAGGGAATGGAGCTTGCTATAACAGAAAGCCAGCTTGAGATGCAGCTTAAGGCAGAACAGATCCGTACAGAGGATCTTGCGAACCGTGAGAAGTACATGAAGACCAAGAAGTACATAGAGGATGAGGCAAAGAACAAACTCGGTCTTGTTAACAAGGACGAATTGCTGATAAAACCTAAAGATGTAGATGATGAATAAAACGGCAGCTAACGGATGAGTTCCGTTGACTGCCTTTTCTTTTTAGCTTTAATAAGGTAAGATATAGTTCAGTTTTGGATACATATTTTGGGCAAATGAGGAAGAATTCATATGAATATATATGAACAGGTAACTGAATATATAAGGGAAAATGACATGCTTCATAAGGGAGATGGCGTCATAGCCGGTATATCCGGCGGGGCCGATTCAGTATGTCTTCTTACCATGCTTACCGAGTACAGAAAGCAGCTGGCAAAGCAGTATGAGTGTTCTTCTATTGATGCTTTATATATAAAGGCTGTTCATATAAACCATATGATTCGAGGAGAAGAGGCTGACGGGGATGAAAGCTATGTAGAGTCACTGTGTACGGAACTGGAAGTGGATTACTCTTCATATAAAGAGGATATTCCAAAGATGGCTGAGGAAAAGCACCTGACTGAAGAGGAAGCAGGACGTCTCTACAGATATGAATGCTTCAATAAAGAAGCCCAAACACTGGAAAAACAGCTAAGCAGACCATTCAGGATAGCAGTTGCCCATAATAGTAATGATCTTGTGGAAACTGTTCTCTATAATATGATAAGAGGAAGCGCTCTTCTGGGACTTACGGGAATAAAACCTGTGAGAGACAGGATAATCAGGCCTCTCTTAACGACAGGTCGAAATGATATCGAAGAATATCTAAGTGAAAGAGGTATAAAGTACAGGACTGATTCCACAAATCTCCTTACAGATTACAGTAGGAATAAGATAAGACTTCAGGTTCTGCCTCTCCTCAGAGAGATAAATGCCGGTGCCGACAAGCACATAACAGATATAGCAATGGATGCTGCACGCCTTGCGGAGGATATAGATAACGAAGTGAGTGCTGTCAGCAATCAGGAAAAGCCCGGAGAGATAAGTATAGTGGCGCTTAAGAAGCTCAGTGGTATGGCAGCAGGTGAACTGGTCCTCAGAACCATAGCCTCAGTATGCGGCAGAAGAAAAGACATAACCAGAGAGCATGTGGACAGTGTCATAAGACTTATAGAAAATGAAAGCGGGAAAAGAGTTGATCTTCCTTATGATATGTACGCAGAACGAGTATATGACAGGATAGTGATAGCCCTGAATTCAGAGGAAGTCAGGGGGTGTCTGGGAAGAATCGTGACGAGTACATTTTCCTACGATACTGATCTGGATATATCCAAAAAAGAATATACTAAAATGATTGATTGTGATAAAATTAAGTCTACACTTGAATTAAGAACAGCCCGTCCGGAGGATTTTATCGTAATAAATGCAAAGGGTGAAAAGAAGAAGCTTTCGAGGTACTTTACAGCTGAGAAGGTGGAAAGAAAACTTCGGAGTATAATTCCCGTAGTTGCTGATGGCGATGAGATAGTATGGATCGTGGGTATGAGACTCAGTGAGAGATATAAGATAGGTGCTTCAACTCGGGAAGTATTGGAGATAACGTACCTTAAGGATGACGAAAGGAAGGCGTGAAGTGGAAGAAAAGGTAAACGTATTAATCAGTGAAGAAGAAGTAGACAAAAGGATAAAAGAGATGGCTTCAGAACTCAGCCGTAAATACAAAGGAAGTACGGTTCATATGATAGGAATCTTAAAGGGAAGCATAATGTTTCTGTCTGAACTTTCAAAGCATATGACAGTTCCCGTTACAATGGATTTTATGGCTGTTTCCAGTTACGGGAACGGTACATCATCCAGTGGACAGGTCAATCTTAAGCTGGATCTCAGTGTAGATATAGAGGGTCGCGACGTGGTTGTTGTGGAGGACATCCTGGATTCAGGAAGAACTCTAAGCTACGTGGTTGAGCTTCTGAAAAGCAGAAATCCCGAAACCCTTAAGGTGGTTACTCTGCTTGATAAACCGGACAGAAGAGTTGTTCCGGTTGAGCTGGAAATGACCGGATTTGAGATACCGGATAGATTCGTAGTCGGATATGGTCTTGATTATGCTGAAAAATACAGGAATCTTCCTTATATCGGAGCATTAGACTGATCTGATTATGTACAAGCTTTATTTGTTTTAGTTACGGAGGAAAAATAAATTGGAAAGAAGACCCAAGGGTGCCGGAGGACTGCTACTGGCTTATCTGATTATGGCGGCAATGCTGATAGGTCTGTATATGCTGTGGAATAGACCCGCAGATATTGATACATCCTACAATGATACCAGACTTCAGGATGATCTCAAGGAAGATATGGTTAAGTCGGTTGAAATATACCAGAACAGCGAGATTCCTACGGGTACTATAAAGGTACAGAAGAAAAAAGAACGTGTTACGTATTATACACCTGATGTAAATGATACGATAAAGGTTCTTAAGAAAAACGGAAATGTAAGTTTTAAACTTTATGATGTAAACAGACCGGGTATCCTGGAAAAGATAGCTCCATATGCATTTGCTGCAGTTCTGTTTGCAATGTATATAATGATAGTCGGTTCACAGATATCGGCATCATCGGGAATCGGAGGAAATGGAGGCCTGGCTAACTTTGGAAAGAGCAGGGCGGAGAAGAATGCAAACGTTTCCATCAGATTCAATGATGTAGCCGGACTGGATGAAGAAAAAGAAGAACTCAGTGAGATAGTAGACTTCCTGAAGGATCCGGCAAAGTACACCTCAATCGGAGCCAGAATACCTAAGGGAGTTATACTTGAAGGTCCTCCGGGAACCGGTAAGACACTTCTTGCAAAGGCTGTATCAGGTGAGGCGGATGTTCCGTTCTTCTCCATATCAGGTTCAGACTTCGTGGAAATGTTCGTTGGTGTAGGTGCGGCCAGAGTAAGGGATCTCTTTACAGAAGCAAAGAAGAATCTTCCATGTATAGTATTTATAGATGAGATAGATGCGGTTGCCAGACGACGTGGATCAGGTCTCGGCGGCGGACACGATGAAAGAGAACAGACACTTAATCAGCTGCTGGTAGAGATGGATGGTTTCGGAGAGAACGAAGGCATCATAGTAATGGCAGCTACAAACAGAGTAGATATACTTGATCCCGCTATCCTCAGACCGGGACGTTTTGACAGAAGAGTCTGTGTAGGCAAACCTGATGTAAAGGGTAGAGAGGAAATCCTGAAAGTACATTCTAAGAATAAGCCTCTCGGTGATGATGTAGATCTTGAGGAAATAGCAAGAACTACAGCAGGATTCTCAGGAGCTGATCTGGAGAACCTCGTAAATGAAGCAGCTATCCTGGCAGCAAAGAATAACAGAAGCTTCATAACAAGAAGAGATCTGGATGATTCATTTGTAAAGCTGGGTATCGGAACAGAAAAGAAGTCAAGAGTCGTATCTGAAAAAGATAAGAAGATTACGGCATATCATGAATCAGGACATGCTATACTCTGTCATCTCCTTAGCGAGGTTGAGTCAGTTTATACCATTTCCATTATTCCAAACGGTTCAGGAGCCGGCGGTTACACCATGCCGCTTCCCGATAAGGATGATATGTTCTGGACCAAGAAAAGAATGCTTCAGCAGATACAGGTTACAATGGGTGGCCGTATAGCTGAGCAGCTTATATTTGATGATATAACCACAGGCGCTTCCAGTGATATAGCCCAGGCTACATCAATAGCAAGAAGCATGATCCTTAAGTACGGCTTCTCAGAGAAGATGGGATTCATAAACTATGAGCCGGGTGAAAACGAAGAGGTATTCATCGGACGAGAGATAGGACATCAGAGACCTTACAGTGAGGAAGTGGCAGCAGAACTTGATGTGGAAGTAAAGAAAATAATTGATTACTGCTACGAAGAAGCTACAAGGATACTCAAGGAAAATATAGATATCCTTCATGCATCAGCAAAACTGCTGATAGAAAAAGAAAAAGTAAATGGCGATGAATTCGCAGCACTTTTCGAAGCATAATACTAAATATAGTAATTGTGTACAACTGACTATCACAAAATCGGCTATTATATATAAAACATTGTGGGACATGCATAACTCATAGTGATATTAACCAAAAACTTTTTTTAAAAAATTAGATTTTTGTGAACACTTTTTAACGCTTATGAGTATAATAATACTTGTAACCCCCCAATACATTATATAGTTTTTTGCTACACCCCATAAGTAACAAAATACCTTCTCCAAAAGAGCTTGCCTACCCCGGCAGGCTCTTTTACTTTTCCCAGTGTTTATACGGCTTCCGAGACTTTTTGATAATCCCAATATCCCTATTTAAAGCATTCGAAAATTCCTATCTTACTCAAAAGCTTACTCAAATTTGATTTTTAGACATTTTTTGGCACTTTCTGATATATCTGTTTAATATCCCATCGTAGTACAAAAAGAATAATATTTATAGAATTGTAATTACATTTTTATTTTGTTATCGTATCCAGCATCACATTGATTTTGGAGGAACAGTAATGTTAAGAACAGATTTATTTGGAAATACACTTCTTACAGGAGAATCACAGAGGAAAAATGGCACTTATATGTTCAGGATAATGAAATGGGGCAGAAATAATTGTGTATATGATAAATCCATTGAAGGTCTAAGGGCAAAAGAAAAAATACTATTAGAATCCATCAATAGAGGATATTCTGTATTGAATGAGGAAATGACTCTTAATGATATTGTTGATTTTTATCTTGAAAGAAAGTCAAGGTATTTACAAGAGTCAACTCTACACACTATGTATCATGAATATTATGGATGCAGAAATACTATTGGAAGGGTTAGGATTAAAGAACTAAGGTATTCTGATATTATGTATTTTTTTATGGGAAGAGTAAAAACTGAAAAAAATAAGGAAGGCTATGCTATATCTACGATAGAACGAAAGCTTTCTGTAATAACTGGTGCACTTGAGATGGCTTTAAAGGATAGAATAATTGATTGGAACCCAGCAACAGGAGTTATTACTGAAGTAAAAAAGATTGCAAAATATCAGAATAATAAGGTTGAGGGGTTAACAGAAAATCAGAAAGACAGAATAATAAATTATATGAATGAAAATCCTAAGTATGCTAAGGATAGACAGATAATACTTTTTCTCCTTGGAACAGGGTGTCGTGTTTCAGAGGCTCTTGCACTTCGCTGGGAAGATATTGATTTTGAAAAAAATTATATAAGCATTAATCATGCTATTACTTATAAAAATGAAAATAATCATAGAGTTACACATATAAAAGCACCTAAAACGAAGGCCGGAAACAGATTAATTCCAATGATGAATGATGTTAGAGAATTGCTTCTTGAGATAAAAAGAGAACAGAATAATAGTAATTATATAAAACAGGAGATTGACGGATATACAGATTTTGTATTTCTTTCTAACAAAGGATGCGTTTTTAGCAGAGAAGCTATTTGCGCAAAGTTGCATAGAATTATAAAATCGTATAATAATGAATATGGTCAAAACAAATTTAATAGAATTCCTCTTAT
>JAFWSY010000074.1 GCA_017519155.1 Eubacterium sp. | reverse complement strand
GATGAACCTTTAACCCCGTCCCCATGGTTCCTATACTCCGGAATATCTTTACTTCTCAGTGAGTGCATCCGCAACACCTTTCATACACTTTCGGCATACATATAGTGAAAGGGTATCAAACTCAAACAATTCAACTTCCGTCTTTCCAAATACCATACCGCCTTTTTTCTTTAGATTTATATCAGGCAGATATTTTAATGGTTTCTTTCCATCCGGATACCATGGAAAACCTACCGTCTGTGTTCCGTATATAAAACCATGTTCCATTTCTTCACCGCAGAAAGGGCATTTCATTTTGTGCCACTCCTTTTAATTCTTAAGTCTTTCTTCAATACCATATATGCTTTTAAAGGGCTGATCATTAGGCCCATTGCAACAGCAATCATGAGAATAATGAACATTCCAAGAAATATGGCGAAAGAATCTATACCACTGGCTGCACAGCTGACAAGAGTTATAACAATCATGAGTAGTATTATGGCTGCCATGTCTTTTACATCAGACTTTTCTAAAACATATCTCCACTTTCCGTTCTTACACATAAATTTGTGATCAAAGTATCTGGCTCTTCCTCCTCTGGGAGTCTCATAAATATATACATAAGCGAGGTTTCCACCTTTAGCAGGATATTTTACATATGGAGGATGCTTTGCATATGTTAAACGATATGATAATCCGAAGATCATAAGCAGCACCAGTAGTGAGAATATACTTCCGCATAATATAACAATGTAATCCATTATTATTTTCATAATTGTCGTCTCTGATAAATACATAACCTCGATACATAAATATCATAACATGCCCCGCAATCTGCTGCCACATACTGCACATGGAACTTCCGCTACCCGGGGTTGCCTCCCCTCTTCAATGGATAAAATAACAGAAAAAGAGCCTCTGCTATTACACAGTGGCTCTTCTCCGGTCAACTATACATCCTATTTATTTTTTTTATTCCCACTCTATCTCATCGCCATTCTGCTCAAGGAAGCTATATATCTCATCTTCATTATCGAACAGATCATCCAGTATCTTCTTAAGCTTGTCTGCCACAGCCATGCCGGCTTCCCCGGTATCATTGATATACACACTGTACATCTCCTAACGGAAGCAGAAGATATCACCTCTCTTGAGATAACGGCGCATGGTTCTTGGCTTCTTATCCCAGCCCCATATCTGTATTTTACTGTCTGTTTTCTTATTCATAAAAAAGCAGCTCCCTTGAAACCACAAACCGTGTCTGTTCTTCGCTATCCTCCAGCCCATCCTTTTGATCCTTTGTCATAGTTGCAACTACTTTAGGATCAGGCAGCTCAATGCCATGCTTTTTAAGCACCGACATCATCCAATCCAGATAATTAAGAGTATGCGCATCAGCAGAAGAAAAGCATGACCCTTACTATCATTCTCTTTTCTTTCAAACTGTGTACCCAGGGGGCATGAAGTCTGAAGGTTATGGTTGCTATGTTCATTTGTTTTCCAATCTATGGTATTTGCCTGCAATAATATGCTTCCCGTCATTCCCCAGTTCCAGACAGGGAAGTGTAGAAGCACCTTTTTTTCTGTCAAAACGAAGAATGGTTATGCCCGTGTACTCCATGTGTAACAGTGCGCATACATACGGAAACGGCAGATTAAGAATATGACCTATCGCTGCAGAAGAAGATCCCCCGTGGCAGAATAACGCTATGGTCCTGTGCTTCTCTTCCTCTTTTGAATGACGATAATAAAACCCTTCCCTTACATAGCCTAATCCTGTCAGCCATTCATCAATACCTTTTTCCACCTGATCCACACAGTCAAGAACACAATTAGTCCTAAAGTATGGGCTATTACGCCAGTCCGTTCTGTTAAGATCAGTTCCTTCCCTCGCCATCTGATCAACAATATCCCAGGGATGTCCCCCATGATAAAGGTCAGCCCCGTCCGTGCTTCCCCAGCGAACTTCCTTCATACAATCAAGTACATGTATCGGCATTCCAAGAAGCTTTGATGTGGCTTCGGCAGTCTCATATGCCCTTCCCAGTGGAGAAGACCATATTTCTTCTATCCCCTCTACCTGCAACCTTTCAGCAACAAGTATAGCCTGCTCTCTCCCGGTTTCAGTCAGGCAGTCGTTTTTATAATCCGGTTCTCCGTGGCGAATAAATATGATCCTCATTGTTTAAATACTCCTCTGCATAACTCCACAGGATATCCTGCAGTTCTTCATCCATATATTCATACTCATCCGGAATGTTCATTGTGATGATCCTCTCTCCTGAAAAAACTCTATCTCTTCTCCAAGAGGTCCGAAGGAAAAAGCCATCCTTGCCGGAAATGCCGGTTCAGAAGCTATTACGATATCGTTAGGTTCTATAAATACCTCATAGCCGGCTTCCTTTACCTTAGCGATGATACCGTCAACATCATCCGTAGCAAAGGCTATATGCCTTAAGGCTCCTTTGGTCTTAATACCTGCCCCGTTACTGAATATCTCAAGCATAACATTACCGGTATCGATCATTATCCCTTCCGGCCATTCCCTGACTATGCCAAAACCAAGCAGATCAATGTAAAAGGATTTTGCTTTATCGAATTCCTCTTTGGTTCCGCACTTTAATGAAATGTGATGAATTCCTGTGATCATATATTCTCCGATAACTACTCTTCACCCTGCAGATGCAATGAAGTATATTCGTGTCCTGTTGCGGGAAGAAACCTGTTCAATATATCATCAGTCTTTATCTTAAGGCTGGAAGTATTAACACAGGGATGGCATCCTATGAATTCTCCCTTAAGCACATCTTCATCTATTAAAAGCTGCACTGCCTTTTCCCTGTCATTCATAAGTCCCATGATACTGACTGATCCGGGTTCTATATCAAGATACTTAAGCATATCCTCTTCATCGGCAAATGAAAGCCTTGATGAACCTATCATATCAGATACTTCCCTTGTCCTGAACTGCTTGTTTCCCGGCATCATAAGCAGATAAAAGCTGCTTTTATTCCTGTTACAGAGGAACAGATTTTTACATATCACGACATCCAGGATCGCATCTATCTCATTGCAGGCATCCATTGTTTTAGCAGCTTCATGGTCAGTTCTCTTATACTCTATGTGCAGACTGTCAAGAAGATCATAGGTTCTTATCTCTCTTTCAGACCTGCCCTCATCAGTTGCAGGTCTTCCGTTATAGAGTTCCATCGCTTATATACTCCTCTGCATAACTCCACAGGATATCCTGCAGTTCTTCGTCCATATATTCGTACTCATCCGGGATGTTCATTGTGATAACCGTCTTTCCGGATATTTCTTCGGAATAGTTTTCCTTAAGTCTGCGAAGATGCTTTTTCTCAAAGCAGAATATCATATCAGGCCCCATTCTTCAGCATTCTCTTAACGCAACAAATTGATATCCTTCTCCATCGCATACAGCACAGTATATTTCATCCGTATAGCGACCGGTCTCCATATAATGCTCCATAATAAACTTTGCTGTCAGCGGCATTTCATGTTCAAGTACTTTATCATAGTCAATCCAGCTGGCTATACCCTCATTGGATGAAAACTCCCTGTAGCACTCCGGCTTAAGAACGGCAAAGAAATAATAGTTCTGACGGATCTCACCATTAACCATACGCATTCCAATATAACGCATAGTGAGGTTCTCAATATCGGTCTCCTTAATTCCCAGTTCTTCGTTTAACTCACGGAGTACACAGGCCTTTGGGTCATTCAGTTCATGCTCTTCAAAATGTCCGCCTGCCGATGCCACCCACTTATCATTTACTACACGGCCGTTCTGTCTGTATAGCAATAGCATCTTACCGTTGCAGGACAGATATATGCCTGTCATGTTTCTGAGTTTCATATAGAAGTTCCTTCCAGCAATTTGATTATATTCTTCGGATCCATATAATAATCCACATGCTCCGGTTTCGTGATCTCTTCCTTCTCAAGCAGTTTATCTATCAGCCTGTTTTTTTCTGCTTCCTCTTCGCCCATAGCGCCTATATCCGGGCGCTTTATACCCTGGTTATAATAAAATGCTCCAAGAATGCTCACATATATATATCCCATTATCGTAGCAATTATCCCGTCTTCGATCCAATAGGACATCTTCATGCTCTTATACCGTTTACAGATCTCTTTTAATCTGAGATAAGGCCCGATATCCATGTTCGAAAACCAAAGGTCTGCAAAACAGTAATCATATTCACCATCATTAAGCTCATTTATGT
>JAFWSY010000073.1 GCA_017519155.1 Eubacterium sp. | reverse complement strand
GACGCTCAGCTTGTTATAGATGACTATTACAATATAACAAGAGATGTGCCTCAGTATCCGGATGCCTATGAACTTGCCGCCAGAGTTTTCGAGATATATAACCATGGCGATGATGTGGAGGCTGTCTATAAGCGCGCCGAAGAGGCGGGAGTAGTTACTGACAAGCTCCGTGTCATAAGAGCCAGAATGACTTCCAGAAATGTTGGTGATAAAGAGGCTCTGGAGTTATATAAAGAGATAGAAACAAATATAGAAAACAATGAAACCAATATTAAGGATCCCGAAGATGTAGTAAGTCTTTATGCTGATATTGCCAATATATATATGAACAGCAAGGATGGTAACGGAAAGCACGACAAGCTTAATGAGGCTGAGGAATATATCAAAAAGGGCAGAGCGGTAGACGAAAATAATAAAAGACTCTACTGGCTTATGACGGATATAAAAGAATGGAAAAATGAAGGGGCTGAGACAGTCTATGATAAAATGCTGGAGCTTTTCCCTGATGATGCAAATGTAGACTATGAGTATGCGGAATACTATAGAAGAGCCCGAGACGTAGAGAAGGCTATGCAGTATTATGAGTCTTGTCTTAAGAAAAACAGTCATCACAGAAGTGCAAATAACAAACTGATGAATATATATCAGACCAGATATCTGCATAAGGAAAACAGAAATGACTACGACAAGGCTGTCAGTTATGCCAATGCCCAGCTGGAAAATGATGACGATGATTATTACTATGTAGAAAGAGCGCTTCTTCATCTTGATGGATATGAATTTGATAAAACTTTTGAAGATGCATCAAGAGCTGTGGAGAAGAATCCTAATAATGTATATGCGCATAATGCCCGCGGCCTCGCGCTTATGCGTAAATCAAAGTTTGAGAGTGCGTTGGAATGCTTTGATAAAGCAATAGAGGTCATGGAGAAGGGGGAGACTTCAAATCCATATATCAATGCTGCAAAATGCTGTGAAGCTCTGATGGACTATGAAAGAGCTATTCATTATCTCGAGACCTGCAAGAGAGAACATGATTATAATACCAACGTTATAAATGCGCTGGCAAGAAATAATGTCAAACTGAGAAGGTATGAGATAGCGGTTGAATACTATAATGAGAATGAAAAGTATTATACGAAAAAACGTAAAGAAACAAATAATTTATGGTATGATCTGGATATTCTGAAAATGAAATACAGAAGGGCAGAGGCGGCTCTACTGTCCGGAAATATGGCGGCTCTGGAGAGAATAAATGTAGAAGATATAAATGTATTCTTAAGAGAGAATGGTTATCTTGCCGTGGAAACATATCTTAAACCGAAGGGAAAGGAAAGAATAAGAATAGCTAAGCTGTTCAAGGAACTGGCTGATTTTTATCTTTTTACAAAGAGAGAGTTTAAGAAAGCAGTGCATTTTTATGAACAGTGCTGCAAATACTGGTGTCTGGAAGACAGTCAGTCCAAAAAAGGATTGCTTGGAATGTTTGGTTCGAACAAAAATGTTCCGCGTCCGGAAGAAACAGAAGATGATATGGAAGAGCTTGATCTTATGGCGGCAATGTACATGAATTTTGCTTTTGCAAGCTTCCTTAACTCAGACATTTCCAGAAGTGAGGAGTTTTCAAAACGAAGTAATGAGTGTATAATCAAAGGATATGGCAGTGAGGAAAGATATCTTACCATGGGAAATCAGAAACCATACAGGATGAGATTGGTTGCGCTGAATGCATATTTCCAGGGAGATAAGGAGAAAACTTTCAGGCTGCTGGATGGTCTTACCGATTGCCTGAGATGTAATTACTGTATACATGGTATATGTTATGAGAAAGAACTTTTCCTTGCACGTGTGTATGAGATGGAAGGTGAACGGGAACTGGCCAGAGAATACTATACGAAAGCCTTTGCTAATTCGATGGATGACGCAGAAGCTTATAAGGCAATAAAGGATTTGGGAAAATAATGATTATTGGAATTGATCTTGGAACTACAAACAGTCTTGCGGCTTATTATACAGATGAAGGTCCGCGTATTATTCCAAACAGACTCGGAGAAAGACTCACTCCTTCAGTAGTCAGTGTAGATGAAGATGATAACTTCTATGTGGGAAGAACTGCTGAAGAGAGAATGAGACTGTACCCCAATACCAGTGCAGCAGTCTTCAAGAGGGATATGGGAAGTGATAAGAAGTTTACTCTCGGCAAAAGAGAGTTTACAGCTGAAGAACTTTCGTCCTTTGTACTCAGAAGTCTTAAAGAAGATGCAGAGGAATTTCTTGGTGAAGAAGTTACTGAGGCAGTTATCAGTGTACCGGCATATTTTAATGATATGCGAAGAAAGTCTACCAAGAGAGCAGGAGAGCTTGCAGGACTTAAGGTTGAGAGAATTATAAGTGAGCCTACGGCTGCAGCTATAGCTTATGGACTTTATAATGATGATAAGCCTGCGAAGAATCTTGTATTTGATCTAGGCGGCGGAACACTTGATGTTTCTATTCTGGATTATTTCCCTCCTATCCTGGAGGTAAGAGCCGTAGCTGGAGATAATTATCTGGGTGGCGAGGACTTCACAAAGGTTATTGAGGAACTGTTCTATAAAAGAAATAAAGATATAGTCAGAGAAGACCTTAGCTATAAGGAGCTTCGACTTATCCATAAGGCAGCTGAGGATGCCAAGAGGGATCTTGCAGATAATGGAAGTACTGTTATGAAATGCAAGGTAAATGAAGAACCGGTTACCATGGAGCTCACCTATCAGGATTATGAAAAGGAATGCGAAGACCTGTATGACAGAATACGTATTCCCGTTAAGAGAGCGCTGTCTGATGCTAAGCTTAAGCTGAGTGATATAGACAAGGTTGTTCTTGTGGGTGGAGGAACCAAGCTTACAGGAGTAAGAACCTTTGTAAGTAAGCTGTTCCATACATTTCCTGATACCAGCATAAATCCTGATGAAGCAGTAGCACTCGGTGCTGCTATTCAGGGAGCTATGAAGGAAAGAAAACAGTCCATACGTGAGGTTGTTCTTACGGATGTCTGTCCTTTCACACTTGGTACAGAGGTCAGCGTTGAGCTGGGTGAAGGCATCAGAGAGAGTGGTCATTACTGCCCTATCATTGAGCGTAATACCATTATTCCTGCCAGCAGAACAGAAAGATTCTATACCATTCACGATGACCAGACTCATATAACTCTGAATGTGCTTCAGGGCGAAAGCAGAATGGCTAAGAATAATCTGGAACTTGGTACCATGGATATAGAGGTTCCGAAGAACAAGGCCGGAGTTGAGTCAGTAGATGTAACCTATACATATGATATAAACTCTATTCTTGAGGTTGAAGCAAAAGTCTTATCAACGGGTAAACAGTACAGACAGATAATTAAAGGTCAGTACACCGAAATGACGGACGAAGAGATAGAGGCCCGTTTCAAAGAACTGGCTTATCTGAAGATTCATCCGAGGGATCAGGAAGAAAACAAGCTGATACTTCTGAGAGTTGAAAGACTTTATGAGGAAGCTCTCGGAATGGACAGAGATGTTCTGGAAAATGAGGCGAGAAAGTTTGAACTGGCGCTTAACTCACAGGATAAAAGAATTATCGAGAAAGAGCGCAATCGCCTGAAGGAATTTCTGGATAAATGGGAAGATGAATAATAAAAATTAATTTTTTCGGACTTAATATTATCAAGTTTAAGAAAACAGGGTTGAATACTCTGTTTTTTTAAGATATACTAAAGGATGCTTTTTTCGAAAAACGGAAATATTTCGTGAATGGCATTTACACCAGGAGTCGTATCGAAGTGGTCATAACGGGGCGCACTCGAAATGCGTTTGCCCTCCGGGGCACGCGGGTTCGAATCCCGCCGACTCCGCTCTTGGAATAATTGATATAAGATATTTATCAAAGGAGAAGAAAAGGATGTACAAGATTGTAAGAAAAGAATCTCTGAATCCTACAGTTACTCTCATGGAGATTGAAGCTCCGCTGGTAGCCCGCAAGGCTGAACCGGGACAGTTCATTATCTTCAGAGCTACAGAGGACGGAGAGAGAATTCCTCTCACTATTGCAGGATATGACAGAGAGAAGGGTACGGTTACTATTATCTTTCAGATAGTAGGAGCAGGAACAGAGATACTTAATTCTCTGAATGTTGGAGAGAGCGTTCATGATTTCGTAGGACCTCTCGGAAATGCGACTGAGACAGAAGGACTTAAGAAAGTTGCTGTTGTCGGCGGTGGTGTTGGATGTGCCATAGCATACCCTGTTGCCAAGAAGCTTCACGATATAGGATGTGAGGTTACTTCTATTGTCGGCTTCAGAAATAAAGATCTTATTATATTGGAGGATGAGTTCAGAGCCGCATCGAGTAAGTACATTCTTATGACTGATGATGGTTCTGCAGGTGAAAAGGGCGTTGTTACTGCTCCACTTGAGGAACTCATTAATAGCGGCGAACAGTTTGATGAAGTTATTGCAATAGGACCGCTCATCATGATGAAGTTCGTTGTTCTTACAACTAAGAAATATAATGTTAAAACTGTTGTCAGCATGAATCCTATCATGGTTGACGGAACAGGTATGTGTGGCTGCTGTCGACTTACAGTTGGTGGTGAGACCAAGTTTGCCTGTGTAGACGGACCTGACTTTGACGGATTTTTAGTTGATTTTGATGAAGCCATGGCAAGAGGCAGTATCTATAAGCCTTTCGAGCTTAAGGCAAGAGAAGAAGCATGCAACATGCTGAATAAGGAGGTGTAGAGCTATGCCGAATATGAGAATGGATAAGAATCCTATGCCTTCACAGGATCCAAATGTAAGAAACAAGAATTTTGATGAGGTTGCTCTCGGATATACAGAAGAGCAGGCTTTAGATGAAGCTGCACGTTGTCTTAACTGTAAGAATCATCCATGTATGGAAGGATGCCCTGTTCAGATATCCATACCTGAATTTATTCAGAAGATAGCTGAGAAGGATTTTGAGGGAGCATATCAGGTAATTAACCGATCCAGCTCACTTCCTGCAGTGTGCGGACGTGTATGTCCACAGGAGAGACAGTGTGAGTCCAAGTGCGTAAGAGGTATCAAGGGTGAGCCTGTAGCTATCGGCCGTCTGGAGAGATTTGTAGCTGACTGGCATAATAAGAATGTTACAGCTGCTCCCGAGAAGCCGGCAAGCAACGGTCATAAGGCTGCAGTTATCGGTTGTGGTCCTTCAGGTCTTGCATGTGCATCAGACCTTGCAAAGAAGGGTTATGACGTAACAATATATGAAGCACTTCATACACCCGGTGGAGTTCTGGCATACGGAATTCCTGAGTTCCGTCTTCCTAAGGCTATAGTTCAGAAGGAAGTAGACGGACTTAAGGCACTTGGTGTTAAGATAGAAACAAATGTAGTTATCGGTAAATCCATTACAGTAGATGAGCTCTTTGATGAGTTTGGTTTCGAAGCTGTATTTATCGGTTCAGGTGCAGGTCTTCCTAGATTCATGAATATACCTGGAGAGAATCTGAACGGAGTTTATTCAGCAAATGAGTTCCTTACAAGAATCAACCTTATGAAGGCATTTAAGGAAGGATCATCAACACCTATCGAGCATCCTAAGAAGGCTGTAATAGTCGGTGGTGGAAATGTTGCAATGGATGCAGCACGTTCGGCTAAGAGACTGGGTGCAGATGTAACAATAGTTTACAGACGTTCTATGGAAGAGCTTCCTGCACGTAAAGAAGAAGTAGAGCATGCTATAGAGGAAGGAATAGTATTTAAGCTTCTGAACAATCCTATCGAGGTTGTAGGAGAGGACGGAAGAGTTAAGGCTGTTCGCTGTCAGGAGATGGAACTTTCAGAGCCTGATGAATCAGGAAGAAGAAGTCCTGTTCCTGTAGAAGGAAAGATTAATGAGATTGAAGCAGACTGCTTCATAGTTTCCATCGGAACATCACCTAACCCACTTATCAAGAGTACTACAGACGGTCTTGATACAAACAAGCGTGGATGTATCGTAGCTGATGAGTCCGGAGCTACAACAAGAGAGGGCGTCTTCGCCGGTGGTGATGCGGTAACAGGAGCTGCCACAGTTATCCTTGCAATGGGAGCAGGAAAGAAAGCTGCCGCAGCAATGGATGAGTATATCATGAATAAATAGTGCATGATGCTGTTTTTATGCATTTTTTACTAATCTATTTATGCTATATTCACAATTACATTTAATATTATAAAGTGCTATAATATAAAGACTAGGTTTAATGGGCAGAAAAAGGAAATATAGTTAGTTAAAAGGAATGAAGGAGAAAAAGATGAAATTAGGTAAGAGGATTGGAAGTTTTATGCTTGCTCTTGCAGTAATCATAACACTTGTTATGGTTCCAAAGTTTGATTCAAATGCTTATGTTGCTTCCCCAACATTTTTGTATCAGACAGGTGCATCAGCAAACGCTATCAGTTTTAAGTGGACAGGAACAGCAGATGCTGCAGCATATGACGTAATTGTTCGTGTACAGAATGCATATGGACAGGTTGTTGCTTCAGGTACTGTACCTGCTACACAGACATCAGTATCATTTAACAATGTTGCTAAGGGTGTTCAGTATTATGCTCAGGTTTATGCAGTAAAGGATGGAGCTAGATCTTCAGGATATGCATCAAATTATTTATATGCAATGCCACTTACACCTGGAGATATCTACATTGACACATGGTATCAGGGAAAAAATAATCCGTATATCAGATGGGCTGGAGCAGGTTCTAATACATATAACTTTACTCCATCGGGATACGAAGTAAAGATCACAACACTTGCAGGAAAGAAGATAAGTACAGTTTCAACTTATGGTACATCACTCTATAAGAGTATGAATAAGGTTAAGAATGCCGGCTTCAAGATTTCTATAAGAAGTTATGTTAATGTTTCTGTAGGTAGTGGTCAGTATGCAAGACTGTATAGTGACTGGTCAAAGGCTAAGGCTTTTGTTCCTGGAGCAAAGGTTAAGAAAGCAGTGCTTATTGATAATTCTACCGGAAAATTAACTTGGAAAAAGGTTAAGAATGCAAAGAGCTATACAATTTATAGAAAGAGTGGAAGTAAGTTTAAGAAAGTAAAGACTGTTAAGGGTACTAGTACAACATTGAAGAAAGATTACTTCTTAAACGGTATAATTGTTGCTCCAAATGTAAAGGTTAAAGGAAAGACATATAAGTCTACTATCTTAAAACAGAAGAATGTTAGATATGACAAATGGTATTTAAGAACTAGATACTATTAATATTTGATAAATTTTATATTATCATAATGAGAAAAGGGCAAATTTGATTTTGCCCTTTTTCTTTTTTTTGTTTCGTGTTATAATCACACGCATGAGCGAATCAAGATCAAAAACAGAATCCGGTGTTTTAAAGGCTACAGGAATCCTGGTTGTAACAAATATGCTTTCCAGTCTGCTTGGATATGTCAAAGATATTGTTATGTCTTCGACATTTGGAATGGGAGGTGAATTAGCAGCTTATAATGCGGCGTTTACGATTCCGGATACGATATATACTGTACTAGTTGGTGGTGGACTATCAGCAGCGTTTATTCCTGTTTTTGAAGTATATATAGCGAAAAAGCAATATGAGGAAGGCTACAAGATGGCCAGTACAGTGCTTAATCTAGTCGCTATATTTGCAGCTGTTCTTTGTGGTCTGGGTATCATATTTACTCCTCAGCTGATGCCGATTGTTACTGATTATGCTAAGTGGCAGCCGGAAACAATTCAGCTTTCTTTTACACTTACCAGAATCATGTTCTTCCAGGGATTTTTCATGTGTCTGGCGGGAATATGCATGGGAATCCTTCAGTCTTATAAGGATTTTGCACCGCCTTCTATAGGCGCGGTTTTTTATAACATAGCAATCATTGGTGTTGGTGTACTTCTTCTCACACTTGGAACAGGTATCGCCGGTTTCTCCATCGGTGTTGTTGTCGGTGCCATAGTAGAAGTTCTTGTTATGATATTCCCTATAATCAAACATGGATTTAAGTATAAACGTGTTATTGACTTTGATCATGAAGGTGTTAAACAGTTCTTTAAACTTTTCGGACCGGTATTTATAGGTGTCGCTGTTACACAGATCAATTTTGTTGTAAATAAGAGATTTGCCTCCGGTGTATCTGAAAGTATGCTAAACGTAGTTCAGTATTCACAGAGAATAATGCAGCTTCCAATCAATATTTTTGCATATTCAATGGCATTATCTATCTTCCCTACTATGGTTGAACACTGTAGCAAAAAGGATATGAATAGTTATAGAAGCGATATCTATATGGCAATGAGAAATGTTACTTTTATTATTCTTCCTTGTGCTGTAGGACTTATTTCTATAAGAGTTCCATTTGTACGAGCTATATATCTGCAGGGAAATTTTGAGGCAAGTGATGTTCCGATTATGGCTAGTGTTCTGGCACTGTACTGTGTTGGAATGATCGGATACTCTGTAAGACAGATTATGCTTCAGGGCTTTTATGCGGTTAAAGAGACAAGAACTCCTGTTAAGATCAATATATTTATTCTGTGTCTGAACATGGTACTTACCACCATATTCTCAAAGTTCTGGGGCGGAAATGGAATTGCCATCGCATATTCAACAGCAGGTATCTGCAGTATGATTATCCAGACCTTTTTCTTAAGGCGAAAGGTCGGAAGAATTAATGGAAAAGAGATTAAAGATTCGATGATAAAATGTGCCGTATCCTGTGCGGTAATGTTCGTTGTAGTAACGGCTGCAATAATTATCTTCGAACATAATATTTCTGTTGATAATAAGAAATATCAGATACTTGAGTTAATGGTACTTCTGATGGTAGGTGGAGGAACCTATGGAGTCATGGCTTACATACTAAAGATGAGTGAGCTCACCGGAGTGATAAGTATTTTTAAGAGGAAGTTTTTAGGAAAGTAAAAACATCGCTGGTTTTATCCGGCGATGTTTTTTGATTATAAAAGCAATGAAAGTTTTCATTTGGTTAATTCTAAAACAAACGAATTCCGTTATCTGCCAAATGAGAAAGTGTCTTCTGGGAAATGTGGTCTGTGTGTGTACGGGTCTGAGATTTACGGTAGTAATGGTTGCAGGTGTAGTCTAATCCATCTTCAACACGTTGAAAAGTATATTCAAACTGGTCCGGACAAAAGATGCGATCCGGCATAATTTGCCTGACCATGTTTACCGTTATCTGCATCGGATACTTTTGGAATTCTTTGAACTGCCATGCATGAGCGAGAATGTCGCCATCATATTCATAGTACTCACTGTTTATGATGACATCATCTGTGGCACTACCACTGCCTCGAAAGATTTCCGCGCTGATGAGTCTGTCAGCATCATCGTATTCATACCATTCAAAATTATACAGATCGTGGGTCATTGCGCCATCTGGACCGGATTCAAGGCTATAACCGATGGTTAGCTGCTTAGAGACATATACGAATGCCAATTCGTGAGCGCTGCCTTCTCCCTGGAGCGCAACCTTAAGATTACCATCACTGTCATATTTAAGAGTGATGTAATTATCCGGATTTGCGTTTTTAGCAAGCTTCTTGGAAGGTGCCTTTGGAAAGGAGTTTTTACCATTAGTAAGCCTTGGAATTAAAAGCTTTTCAAAGGGATTTAACTCTCGCCAGGCATCATTGAATCTTACGTAGCGGGTTGTCCCGCCAGCAACTTCAAAGTCCGGCTCGTAAGGAGCAATCCATTGATCATATATTTGTACGTATTTTTCCAGTAGTTTCTCTCGTGGAAAATCCATGTTTTTTCTCCTTTTATAAAAAAGATATCATATGAACATTATTCTAACATAATAATGTGTTAAAACCAATCTAGACTGAGGGTTTATAATCAGTTTACATTTTGGGCAAAGTGTAAAGCAAATAGGCGTCTTCAGTTGACATAATTCATTATATCCAGTATAATATATTATTTGTAGGAGTGGCTCTATTGGCTAAAAAAATAGGGGCATGACTCAGCTTAGATCGAAGGAATTGAAATGAGTATAGAGCCGAAAGAAACAGAAAAACCGAATAAAGATAATAAAGACAAAAAGCCACGGAAAAAGAGAACTGCAGCAAGTTATGCTATAGAGTTTTTTATTAAGATTGGCATAACTGTACTTGTGGTTACTTTTTTGCTCTTGTTTGTCGGGGGAGTATATGTGAATCATAACAATTCCTCCTATCCGATGGTGAAAGATGGAGATCTCTGTATCACCTTCAAGCTGGCAAAGCTGAAGCTGGAAGATGAGATAGTATATAAGAAGGATGGGAAGATAAAGCTTGGCAGAATAGTTGCTATGCCGGGAGATGTTATAGATATGCGAGATGATCATATTACTATCAATGGTTATGGTGCCTATGATAATGCAGTTTATGAAACAACTGCAGAGGGAGCAGCCATATCTTTCCCCTACACAGTTCCCGACAACACTTACTTCGTGCTGAATGACTATCGCGATGACATAACTGACAGCAGGACTTACGGAGGAATAAGCAAGTCTGAAACAAAAGGCAGGATTGTTCTTCTTATAAGGATGAGGGGAATATAATCAATTGTTAATACACTGCAGACTATTGCAGTAAAAAATAAAAATCATTTTTTTTAGGAGGTATTAAAAATGAAAGGAAAAAGATTAACAAAGCTACTGGCTCTTTTAGTAGCGGCACTCATGGCAGTTTTTGTAAGTCTGCCGGCAATGGCTGATGGGACAAGTAATACTTATACAAGTACTAATGGTACTGTAGCAGGTACTACAACAACGTTTAAGAAGTATCTTGTTGTAAGAGCTGGAGAAACGAATCCTGATGTTACATTTTCATTTACGGTTTCAGTTCCTGATTCTAATAATAATGAAATTACTACTGCAGGTAGTGAAGAATTACAAGTAAAACCAGGAGTAGGTACTCCGGTAGTTTCTACTGCTCAATTTGATGATGGTGAAGCAAATCTGGCTAAAGATAATAATGTTTTAGATCCTACAGAAGTTAGTTTTACTGATTACACATATGGTGTTAAAGATGTAACTGTGGATTTTTCGAGTGTTACTTTTACTGAACCAGGCGTATATAGATATTATATTACAGAAAACGATAATAATACTGCATTTGGTATTGATTCAGTGGCTGTAAGAACATTAGATGTTTATATAGAAGATAATGGAAGTGGAAAACTTCAGGTTGCCGGTTATGTTATGTACAAGGGGCAGATAACTGATAATCCAAAGAAGGATAAAGCTTCGACAAAAAATATTGATGATGTGCCTAATGGAGCAGAAGCAGGAGAAAAGTCTAATAAGTTCATAAATACTTATCCTACAAATAGTCTCACTATAAACAAGACAGTTACCGGAAATCAGGGATCAAAGGATAAATATTTTAAATTCACTATAAAAGCTTCATCATCTAATTTAGTTGCTACAGCACAGTATCCTATTTCCGGACTTGATGCAAATCCTGTTGATAATAGTGCTAATTCTTATGCTGCTTCTGATATGAAAACTCAGAACAATATTACATATTTGACAGGAACTCAGCTGACGACTGGATACGAAGTATATCTTCAGCATAATGATGTAGTTAAGATTTCAGGACTCCCTATTGGATGTACATATACTATAACAGAAACTCAGGAAGAGTATACACCTTCATGGAAAATAGTTAGAGATGCTGCTCCTACGGTTGAAATAACTTCAGGTGCAACCAATGTGGCAACAGATGTTGATCCATCTTTCCCTGAAAATACTACGGTATCTTTCACAAATGAAAAAACAGGTGTAATCCCTACAGGTGTAATTGTTTCAGCTGCAGGACTTCTTGTAGTTGGTGTTATTGCAATCATCGGATTTGTATTCTTCGGAACTCGTTCAAAGAGAAGATATGAGGAAGACTAATTCTTATTTGTGATAAAGAATCTATCTAAAGGTGAATAGTATTCTGAGGATGAATTAATTATGAAGCGTTTCTGGATATGGATGAATATTCTGTATGAGAGAGTGATGCTGCTCTTCTTTCTTGTTGCGCTTCTGATAGTTATATATGGGCTTTATGATGCGTGGTATGTATTCAATAAAGCTGATGATGACAGTTATCGCAGATATAAACCGACCGCAGGAAGTGGAGTGCCAAACGATGCACCCTTTACTGAGGATTATGTGGCATGGATAACTGTTGATGATACAAATATTGATTATCCTGTTATGCAGGGTGATGACAACATGAAATACCTGAATATAAACCCGTACGGGGAATATTCTCTATCCGGAAGTATCTTTCTGGATAGCAGAAATGCTGCTGATTTTAGTGATGATTATTCAATTCTTTACGGTCATCACATGGAGTATGGAGTAATGTTTGATGCGCTGGATGATTTTCTTGATAAAGAATATCTGAACGACCACAGTACGGGAACTTTGATAGTGGGACAAGACGGCGGCAAGGTTTATAAGCTGGGCATATTTGCATCCATGAAGGTGAATGTATATGAAAAAAAGGCTTTGGATCCGGTGAGCCTGGATAGTATATCCAAGCTGATTAATGAAAAGGCCGAAGTTTATAATACCTCCATAGAAAAAAGTGAGCATATACTGGCACTTTCTACATGCACGGAGCCGGTTTCTACAAACAGGCTGCTGGTGTTCTGCTATGTTTATGAATAGTAATGTATTGATGTTCCGATTTATATAAAACACAGATTAAAGACTATGAAAATATATAATAGATCGAAACAATTTAATAAGGGTATTTATACTTGCTCAGCTATGAGGAGGCTTTTTGAGGCCTCTCTCATAGTACTGGGTTTATTGTGTGTTTTTTGGAATACAAATGTGCTTCGAGCATTTAGCTATGAAGAGATAACAGCTCGCATCACATTTGTATGTCAAAAAACTGAAGGGCTGAAGAATAACAGCTATCAGATATGTATTAAGCCTGAGTCGGGAAATGTCCCGGTTCCGGATAAGGACACGATTGTTATTGATGATTCGGGACAGGGAGAGTTTCTTTTGAAGCTTACGGAGCCCGGAACCTATAATTATCTTCTGTATGAAAATAAGGGATCTGAAAAAGAAATAGATTACGATGATGCAAAGTACGAGATTCATGTTTTTGTGACATCGGATAATAATGGGAAATTGGAATATTCAGTATCAGTTACATATGCTGATTCGGATACGAAACCATCAGAGGGAGTTAGCTTCAAGAATAAGGCTTCAGAAGGTGGAAAAAAACAGGAACCCACTACAGAAGAAACACCAACGGAAGAAACAACAACTGAAAAACAAACAACAGAAGATGATGACCCCGATAAAACTACGGAGGCTACGAAGGAAGACGATACAAAGAAAGACGATACAAAAAAAGAATCCGGAAAGACTTCAAAGAAAAGTATTTTGACTGAAGATAAGGCTCTGATTCTGTTTATGTCGCTGATGCTTTTGATGTCCATGGCAGGAATAGTTATCGTAGTAAGAGCTAAAATTAAAGATGCAGTAGTTTATTCATATAATGAGAAAGAAGGAAACGGAGAGAATTGAGACATTCGCTTAAAAACAGAATAATAAGCGGATTTGCGGTACTTTCGCTCATTGTTTCTACATTTGGCAGTGTAACAATGTCATTTGCAGAGGGTGAGCCGGAGGCTTCTTTGTATGCGGTGATGTCTGAGAAGTCGGAAGAAGCAGAGGTGTCAGTATTCAGTTCTTCTGATGATTCCGAAATAGAAGTTGTTTGTGCTACAGAAACAGATGCTGAGATTGCTGCTGAGGAAGGACTGGAGGTAGTGGAAAACTACCTGATCAGTGAACGTGAGGAAGAATCTGACGAAACTCTTTTTGTAAAAGCAGAGCAAAACGATGATGCAGAATTACTTCCATGCGAAAGCATGTCTATTTACAGTGTTGAGAATGAAGAGCTGAATGATGTGATAATTGAAGATATCGCAGAAGAAAAAGGACTATGTGAGATAGATAATGATGTTACAGAATTTGCGCTTGTAAAAGACAGCGGATTCCGTCATATGAACTTTGAACTCCATCCAAAGAAGGATGAAAAAAGCACAGTGACACTTGAGGGTATGATTCCGAAGGATGCAACAGCTGAGGCAGTTGATGTGACAGGAGAGACAGCGAGTTCGGGTGATGCAGATGAATCAAAGAGTGTTGTAGCTGCATACGACATCACAATCAAGGATGGCAAGGATGAGTACCAGCCAAGTGAAGACAGACCGATAGCTGTTGAAATCATGTGTTCTGATATTAAAGCTGATGATGAACTTCAGCTGTGGCATATCAAGGATGATGGCAGCAGAGAACAGATAGAAGACTTTGACGTTGAAGACGGCAGGGTTAGTTTTGATGCCACCGGATTCAGTGTATATGAGATAGTAAAGAATGAAAATATGTTACCTATATCGGAAGGCTGGCATAAGATTGCTTCAATGGAAGAATTGAAGGATTATATCGTTCCTGATGATTCGGGAAATGTGAAGGGACTGTATATAGGTCAGGTTAAAGGTTTTTATTTTAAGAATGACCTGGTTTCGGATGGTACGAGAACCGGTATAGGAAAAACAAAACCGGCGAAAGGTGACCCTTCGGGAACCCAGGCGGCACAGTATTATTTTGAACCGGTGGAAGGGACAGATAATAAGTTTTATATTTATTGTTTAAATGGTACAACAAAGCAGTATGTATATAATAACAATAATAATAGTTTGAGTTTTGCAAATTCGGAGAGTGATAAAACTGCATTTACAGTAACTGCATCTTCTGCTGGTATATTCAAGTTAAATAACGGTGCGTGGTATTGGAATATGCAGGGTGGAGATAATGGTACCCGTTTTTGTTCGTACAATAATGCCACTGATGCTAATAACAACATGTATTTATGGTACTACGAAGAATCAGATGATGACCCGTATGAACTTAACGGGACCACTTATGGTCTTATGCATATGACCGGAAGCACCTCTGGAAATGCGCTTGTGGCAGACGTTAATAATTCTGTCTCAATGATAAGTGTAGATGTGCGTTTTGAGAATAATAATAAAACAGAAGTTAAGACAGTTTATTCCTCAGGTGATGATGATATATCCATGTGGACATTTCATTGTACCGGCGGAAATAATTATAAGTTATCCACTGTAAAAGGTGGAACAACAAAATACTTAAAGGTTTCAGGAAACAGTCTTGAGATGGTGGACTCTGAAGCTGAGGCAACTGCTTTTAAGATAACTCCGAATAACTCAAAACAGTTCAAACTGGTGTCTGAGTCCGGAAGCATATACTATGATGATAATAGTGGGTTTGTATTTGGAAATAATGATAATGCTTCCTGGCTGGATCTGATGGTTGTTTCGGATATCTCGGAGTCTGAGATAACATATGCTGCAGATAAGGTTGGTATGTCGGATCCTGAGGTAACAAACGGACAACAGGTTATCGTCTATACCCGAGTATGGGATGATAGCAAGAAGATGTACAGATTCTATGCCATAGATCATGATGGTTCGTTGTATCCGTGTTTTGAACGCGGTGAAAATATCATGTGGATCGGTGATAAGATTAATACACTTCTCTGGACCTTTACTGAGTATTATGGCGATGATGGAAAACCTAATTATTATTATGAGCTCTATAATGCTTATTCCGGTAAATATCTGGCTCCTCTTATTAAGGATGGACAGGTTCTCTCAAATAAAAAAGTAGGTATTAATCTTCCGGGAAGAAGAGACGGTGAATACTATTCTACTATATTGGCTTGGGATAATGATTATTATTCATATGCCGGTCTTGCGGAAAATAATAATCATTCAGGAGTAGTATCTGTTCCGAGAGGAGATGCGGATACATTTTACTTTGCTATTCCTACAGAACCGGAATCAGAATTAACCAAAGTTGATACAATTGATAATAAACAATATGGTATCACCATGAAAATCAAGGATTTTGATGATAAGCCAACAGGCGGTCACAATATTCAGGATGAAGTATTGGAAGATTATACTATATGGGATAATCATAAGAACTCTACGGTGCCGGGACTTCTTTCTACGGATATAGTTAATGGTTATCCGACAGCAGTAAATACAAACCGCTCTCTTTATGAGCTTTTTTCCGATGCTACGGAAGTTAATCATCTGTTCCTGAGCAGTACCTATGGTGCCAGTGGTTATTTTGAATTTGACAGTACTCAGAATTATGCAACTTTAATTGATCCGGATACAGGACAGCTGGGTACAGATTTTACCGTTTATAAAGAACTCGGAACCAGGGATGACAGCTCGAAGAATACCTTGCAACATGGACAGTTTATGCCGTTTAACACTATCGTTCCGGGAGTATATTCCACAAAAAATCCTAAGAATTTGTATGATGCGCTGGCAAATGTACTTCCTGACAGCGATCCTCGAAAATATGAGAAGCTTCATAGTATCAGCAATCCTAATGCTTATTTCGGTATGGAAGTTGAGGCATCATTTGTACAGACTCCAAGCGGAAAGGATGCCTGGGGACATGATATCATCTTTGAATTCACAGGAGATGATGATTTCTGGTTTTATGTTGATGATGAGCTCGTAATAGATCTTGGAGGAATACATTCGGCTCTTTCCGGAAAGGTTAATTTCTCTACAGGTGAAGTTGAAGTAAATGGAACTAATACTACACTTAAGGAATTATTCCGCGCGAACTATGTAAAACGCGGAATGAGTGAAACAGAAATAGACCAGAAGATTAATGAGATATTTGGTGATGGAGAAGATTTCCAGGACTATACTGATCATGTATTGAGAATCTTCTATATGGAGCGTGGTGCCGGAGCATCTAATCTTCATATGAGATTTAATCTTAATTATGTAACACCCGGTAGTGTTATGCTCACAAAAAAATTAACCGGTACAGAGAGCTTAGGCGATAATATTGATTTCTCGTTGGCTGAGTATCCATATCAGATATGGTATAAGTTGTCGGAGAATACACCGGATGATCAGGCTGTATTGCTTAAGAATACAGACAGTTTTGTTAGTGTTAAGTATCAGAACTCTACTCAGCGAGTGGAATATAAGGAAAGTTATACTCCTCCTAAGGCGACTCAGCCTTATGAAAGTGTATATTTCTTGAGTCCGGATAAGATAGCTGAGATACATTTTCCGGAGGATATATATTCGTACAAGATAGTGGAGTGCGGAGTTAATACGGAGGTTTATGATTCTGTATCTGTTACCGGAATAGATGACACTAAAATTGTTAAGGAACAAACGCCGGGAAATACAGCCAGATATTCGTATGCTACTCCGTGGGATACGGCAGAAAACAGAAAAACGGTTGAATTCAATAACCATGTTAATGCAGAAGGTCTAAGAACGCTTTCGGTAACAAAAGTACTTCTTGGAGAAGATGGAAATGAAGCAAGTCCTTTGCTTAGGGCTGATGATCCGACTACATTTGACTTCAGACTATATCTGACGAATGGCGCGGACGATCAATTGGAACTTGCGAACATGCATAAGTATCATGTAAGGGATGAGAATAATAATTTATGTAAGTGGGATGCATCTACCCGTGGATTTTTATCTATAGGTAAAACAGATTATTCGTCTCTCTCAGAAGCTGAAAAGAAAGCTGTTACATTTGAAACTTCAATGAATGGTTCGATATCCTGTATACCTGCAGGATATACTGTAGAAGTTCCGGGACTTCCTGTTGGAACACTGTTTAAAGTAGTTGAAAGGGATGAAGAGATCCCGCTGGGCTATAAGAGAGTAAGATACAATAGAGATAATGATTCTTTCTATACCAACAGTTCTGTAGAGGATGGTGATACTGAAAGCTCAGGAAGAGTAAGAGCCAAAGAATCTCCGTCTATGGAAATTATAAATCAGCGTGGATGGGAGATAGAGGTAAATAAGGATTGGACTGATAATGAGTACATGACGCACTATGATCCTATTTATACTGCTGTATATGTGGAAGGAAATTCCACTACAGATCTGCAACTGGTTGAAGGCACTATCAGGAGAATGTCATATCCAAATACACATTTCAGATACTTCTTTAATCCGTTAATGACAGGAAAAACATTTGATCAGTATCATATCTGCGAGGTTAAGCTTACCAATCCTGCAGTTAATGATGAAACTAATGTAGTTACATCTTATGATAGTATAGAAATCATTCATGATGGTGAGTTTAATAACATTAATGCAACTGCGAAGGGCAGCGATGCAGCATCTCCACATTCATATGCTGTTACATATGATCAGGGAACACCAAAAGATTCTGCTAGTGGTTATGCTGAAGATGTAAATGGAAATGTTCGATCGGATACAATTACCAATACGCGTTCGGGCGGCGTTGTTATATCTATATACGATATGAAGGATCAGACTACGCCTCTGACCGGAGGACAGTTCATTCTTCAGAAGCATAATATAGCTACAGATACTTATGAGGATGTTGGTACCTATGAGGCAGACAGCCGAGGAAGAATAACTATTTTATATGATTTTGATGTATATGAAAGTGGTTATGATTATAAACTGACTGAGAAAGTATCACCTAACGGATATATTGGATTACCTAATCCACTTACATTCAGTATTCATGGAAATGATACGGTAGATATTGCGGGAAATGAAACTGAATGGCAGAAGGTTACGATGTCAGATAAAACTTCCGGAGATAAGCTGATTGCATATATTGATATCTTCAATAAGCCGTATGTACTTCAGGTTTACAAATATGATGGTAATTCTAACGGTGAACTGGAAAATGCTGAATTCGAATTATATAAAGGTGTTAATGGCGGACTTGGTGGTATCGTAAAAGACCGAAATCCTATACCGGGATATGAAAGTCTCGTAACACAGGAGCATGGTCTTATTCCGTCGATAGATAACAATCTTTCTGCGGGCAGATACTATCTGAATGAAAAAACACCTCCACAAGGCTATATAGGACTTACGGGAGATATAGTATTTGATATTCTGGAAACGGGAGGAATTGCTCTTGTTGAAGCTCCTGCCGGTTCGATGGTTGACCTTCATGTAGATAAGACGACGGTTCAGGATACATATATCTATAAACTAAATATTCCTAATTCCAGAGACGGTTATAAGTATACTATCACCAAAACTGTTACAGGCAACATGGGTAACAGGAATGAAGATTTCACATTTGAATTTGAAGTTACCGGTGGAGACCCTAATGCGAAATACGCATGGACGAAGAATAATCAGATTCAGACAGAGCAATTACAGTCAGGCGGTACATTTACCATGAAACATGGTGATACAATTGTGATAACAGTTTCTTCAGGTTTAAATGTTAAAATCAAGGAACAGCTTCCTGTCGGTTATGAGTCGACATTTAACTATAACAATACGGGGGCTGAAAAGGTTAGTGAGAAGACCTGTGAGATAACCGGTGACTCCACGCTGGATATAGTTAATTCACGTACTGCAAGTATTCCTACCGGTGTATGGCTTCCAATTGCTATACTTCTTGAAATTGCGGCTATTCTTGTACTTGCTATCATTATATTTATGAAAAGGGCGAGACGATTAAGGAAAGCGGCAGATAATTAAAAATCATATGAAGAGTGTCAGTTGATCTGGCACTCTTTTCGATTGCTTTTTTATATCTTGAGAAAATGTTTTGATATGAAGCGTAAATTGTTGGTTTTTATTGAAAATAAGCGCATTTGGTGGTATTCTATTAACTGGATTTTTGTGTGGTGGCATAAGAATCAGATCGAGGTTTTGCTGATGGTAATTCATAGAGGAAACAGATATGTATAATGATATAAATAACCTCATAATGTACAGAGAACTGGGGGAAGACAGTATCCTCAAAAATATAGCTGAGATCATCAGAGATTTTGAACATGGAAATGGCAGGAATGAGGAACTGACAGAGCGTATCTATAGAGAGATAAGGAGAATCCTGAGTCTCGGAACTGATTTTGGTTTCGACAAGAATCTCTGGCATGATTATGTGACTTATGTGCTTGTAACGAATGAGAATCCATTTTCCCTGACTGCTGAGAGGCTTCAGCTGGAGGATGGCAGCGTCGGTGGTTTTGTCCTGAATGATATGAAGATATTTAACAGGATATTTGATTATGATTTTTCAACCATAGAGAAAGAGCTGGGCATCAATTGTTTCTCGACTATTTCGGATTATAAGGCTATTCATAAGAGGGCTCAGCTATTTAATAAAAATGTATCATCAAGGGTAAGAAAGCTGAGTGACAGCATAGCGGATTCAATAGTTGTGGCTAAGTCTGCGGATTTTGATGATGCCGAATTAATGGCGGCTGAATGTACACTTAAGCTCGTGACTGAATTCTATCAGAAGCACGGAGTCGGAGCACTGGGACTGAATAAAGTGTTCAGAGTAAGTGACGATGAGTTTATATATGACACGGCCCGAAATGCGATGGAAGTAATGAAAAGTGGTTCAGCAAAAGATGCTGACAGTATACTTCTGTCCGGAGGAGTGCTGCTTCGTTCCATCAGTAACACTGATGAAGTAAAGCTTGATAATCTCGTTGGTTATGAGATACAGAAGGCGAAGCTTAGACAGAATACAGAAGCCTTTCTGGATGGCAAGCCTGCCAACAATGTGCTTCTTTTCGGGGATGCAGGAACAGGTAAATCCACCAGTATCAAGGCTCTGATAAATGAGTATTCTGACAGAGGACTCAGGATGATCGAGCTGTATAAGCATCAGATGAGAAAGCTGTCTACGATTATTTCCGGACTTAAGAACAGGAATTATAAGTTTATTATATATATGGATGATCTCTCCTTTGAAGAGGATGAGACAGAATACAAATATCTGAAAGCGGTTATCGAGGGTGGTCTTGAGACCAGACCTGACAACATACTTATCTATGCAACATCAAACAGGCGTAATCTTATAAGAGAAACCTGGAATGATATCAAAGATGTGGAGCTGGATAAGCATCGCTCCGATACTATACAGGAGAAGCTGTCACTTGTCAGCAGATTCGGAATAACCATTCCGTATATGAAGCCTAATAAGAAGGAATATGATGAGATAGTAAGGACTCTGGCTGAGCGTGCGGGAATTGACGCATCGGAGGCAGAGCTGCTTCTTGAAGCCAACAAGTGGAGTGTAAGCCACGGCGGAATGACCGGTCGTGCAGCCCAGCAGCTGATAGATAACCTGATAGGTCGTACAAACTAAAAAAAAGTGACACATGAACCAGGTTCAAAGTGTCACGAAAAAAGGTGACAATTTGAACAAAAGTTCAACTGTCATCATTTGAGAGGATGAAGGGAGTGCCATGAGGAAGTCGGAACTTGCCCGGGTGGTGTGTGACAAGCTGAATATGGAATATGGCACGAATCTCAGATGCTATCTGGAATATATGCCGGAGAAGCCCTGGCAGCTGCTTTTTGCAACTATTATGTCTGCGCAGTGTACAGATGAGAGGGTCAATCAGGTAACCGGGGTGCTTTACAAGAAGTATCCGGAGCTGCAGGATATAGCTGATGCTGATATAAAAGAGTTTGAGAAGGATATCTTCTCTATAGGCTTTTATCATAATAAAGCAAAGAATATCATAGCCTGTGCACAGGTTCTTCTGAGGGATTACGGCGGAGAAGTTCCATCGGATATCGAGGAGCTTATCAAGCTTCCCGGAGTAGGCAGGAAGACGGCAAATGTAATCAGAGGGAATATCTACGGTATCGAGTCTATAGTTGTTGATACCCATGTCAAAAGGGTGTCTAAACTTGTGGGTCTCACGGTAAATGATGACCCTGAAAAGGTCGAGAAGGACTTGATGAAAATACTTCCAAAAGACCAGTGGATATTATATAATTTTCAGGTGATTGCACATGGAAGAAAGGTGTGCATAGCCAGACGTCCAAGGTGTGCAGAGTGTGTACTGAAGGATGTATGCAAGTTTTATAAAGCAAAATAAGTAGGACATCATTGTTAAAAATCGAAATATGTTTTTGCTTACAAGAAAGGAAATTTGATTTCATGAGATATGGTGTTCAAAATTGAATACAAAACGAAAAAAAGGTATCCATATTAGATTGAAATAAGTTAAACAATTAATGTTTTATGCTTAATTGTTCATTATCAATTTAATTATTTCAAAAAGGCATCCCAATATATAAAAATGAGTGGTACCTTTTTAGCGATAAAACAAAATATTGAACAAATTGCATATCATGGTGTCAAAAGATACTTTTGGCACACACATCAAAAAAACAAATAAATAAGACAACACAAAATAAATAAAACATCATAAAATAAATAAAACAACACAAAATAAATAAAACAACACAAAATAAATAAAACATCATAAATGATAAAAAACACAAATACATAGGAGGAATATCCATGATAGATTTCAGTAAGAAAGCAAAGAAAAAGACTAGAATCATTGCTGCAGTAATAAGTATCCTGCTTGTTGTCGGAATGGTAATCGGACTGCTTGTTACAATTATCTAGTTTGCTGCATGAAAAAAGAAAAATAAAATGATAAAAATATTTCTTGCTTTTTGAAGTAAGAAAAAAAGAGAGGGAAAAAGATGATGAAGAAAGCATATAGATCTATGCTTACATTTCTGCTTTTGGGAGGCTTTATTTTATCCTATACCCCGGATGCTGTAATGGCTGAAAAAAGCACAGAAACAGACGCATCTCAGACAGATGCTGTCGTAGCAGAATTATACGAAGGATTAACCATTAAGAATAATATTTCCATTAATGGTATGGATATGGGTGGAAAGACCTATTCAGAAGCCATGACTATACTTGGAAGTAACACCAATCTTGATGATGTTACTGTCAATATGACAAGTGAGTATGGCGATGTTTCAGGAACACTTGGCGAGATGGGACTTACCAATAACTCAGCCGATGTAGTTAAAGAAGCAATAAGATACGGTAATTCAGGAAATATCCTTCAGAGATATAAGGAAACACATCTTCTTGAGACTAACCCCATTGATCTTTCTGTTGAGAAGAAGGTAAGCAGCAAGATCATAAGTCAGATGGTTGATGATGGTATCGGAAAAGCACTGACCGGAGACGGCAGTTATACTCTTACAAGGGATGGAGATTCCATCAGTGTTAAGGCTAATGGCGAAACTCTCAGTCCTGACTCAGAGGCTATTGAAAAGGCTATAGAGGATAAGCTGAACGAGCCAGGATATTCAGGAGCTGATATATCAACCAGCATTATTCTGACAAATAATACAGAGGGTGAAAGAGAACGACAGCTTGCAAGAATTAAGGATCTTCTTGGAACCTATACTACAGAGTATGGTTCAAGTGGTGCTTCACGTTGCGTAAATGTAGAGAGAGCTTCATCTCTCGTTGACGGTCATGTTCTCTTCCCCGGAGAGCAGATATCAGTATATAACTGCATAGCACCTATCGAGCTCAGTAATGGTTATGAACTTGCTCATGCATTTGTGGCAAATGAAGTAGTAGACAGTCCGGGTGGTGGTGTTTGCCAGGTGGCTTCAACTATCTATAATGCTGTTATCAGAGCAGAGCTGGAGGTTCTTCAGAGAGAGTGCCACAGTATGCCTGTTGCTTACGTTCCATTATCTGCAGATGCAACTATTGCAGGTGGAGTACTTGATTTTAAATTCAGAAATAACCTGGATGCTCCGATCTATATCGAAGCAGGATGGGATGGCGGATATCTTACATTTAACATCTATGGCGAGGAATACAGACCTGCCAACAGAACTATAGAGTTTGAATCTGTTCAGACAGGAACTATAGCTCCTCCGTCAGAGCCTGTTTATACTGAAGATAAGAATCTTCCTGCCGGAACTGAGCAGGTGGTTTCTGAAGCTGTTACAGGATATACAGCTGAGCTGTGGAAGCATATATATATAGACGGAGTTCTCAGTGAATCCGTGCTTGTTAATTCAAGTAAGTATGATGCTTCACCGGCCAAGATAGCTATAAATACAGATAAGGCTGACAAGAAGAAAAAGAAGAAAAAAGATAAAGAAGAAGATAAGGACGAACCGGAAGATTCAGAAGAGCCTGAGAAAGAGGAGAAGAAGGAAAAGAAGACTGAAGAAG
>JAFWSY010000072.1 GCA_017519155.1 Eubacterium sp. | reverse complement strand
ATCATCTTCCTCGACCTCTTCAACATCTTCTGAAGACATCTCTGAAATCGTACAGTTATACTGCTTTCCACCTATTTCGATAAATGCTGATACAACCTCCGGTTCATAATCCTCGTCTGTTATATATATCAGACCGGTCGCCTTAGTTGTGGTTGCAAATATAGTTGCACCATAACCACCGGAGCTTACCTCTGATGACTCTGCCGCAGTTCGTGCATTTTCCTCTGCACTAACCTTAAGACCCGGCATAATAAACATAGCCATTAAAGCTACTAATATAATAAATAACCTTCTCCGTATCTTCATAAGCACACCTCCTCAACCTATCTCAAACTGATATAAAATAAAAAGCGCCACTTCCTGTGACGCTTGTAAAAATCGATTATAAAATCAACTGCAACTGGCTGCCATGAAATAAATCTTAGGCCCTATAGCTTTGCGTCACAGGATTTCTCCTGCTTTGCCCAATGTTCAATTAATTACTATGTATATAGTACCATATTTATTCCATTTTGTCAATTGAGTAGAAGTATTTATGACAAATAGAAAAGCAGGGGAAATTGCTTTCCCCTGCCAGGTTTAGGTTTGTTTAACGATTTACTGTGCTGCTTTTCTTGCTTCGATCATTGGCTGATACTTATCTGTATCAAACTGTACAAGATCCTGCCATCCAAGTCCATCAAGTTCTGAAACCATTGCATCCCACTGAGCATCGAAATCTGCGTCATCAGCTGCAAACATCATTCTCCATGAAGCATCCTTGATTGAGTTACCGCACTGCTCGCGGATAAGGCTGATATCTGTTGTATCAACTGCAAGGCTGATATTGATACTTGGAACAACAGTCATCATGTTGTTCTTTGTAAGGTACTCAACATCGTCCTTAGCACCAAACTTCTCTGACCACTCTTTTGTAGTCTTTGTCTGGTTAAGCTCGAGTGTTGAAGCCCACATCTGATCACTGTAAGGTTCGCCTGTATCAGGGTTGATATCACATGATGCTACGATCCACTGATTGATCATGTTGTTACCATCATTCCAGTTTCCGCCGCCCATTTCTTCAGGAACAGCAACTTCTGCTGAAAATCTGTTAAGACCATCTTCAGTTGGTACGTACTTTCCATCATCGCCTACTGTATATGTAAGTCCTTCTGTACCTGCATGCTGAATCTGAACACCTTCAGGTGAAGCATACCAGTCAAGGAACTCCATAAGTCTAAGTAAGTTCTCTTCACTAACCTGTGAACCAACACAGAGAACACGTCCGTCACCATAGTATGTATCTGATGGCTGATAAAGGTTTGTGTCAGCCATAGGGATTTCTACATAGTTAGTTCCCTCTTCTCCTCTAGCTGGGCTGTTCCAGAAACCATACTGCCAGCTATACCAATAGAGATAGATTCTCTTATCCTGCATCTTAGCAACGATTTCGTTCCAATCCTGTGTAGCTGAGTCAGGATCTACAAGACCCATCTGATTTGCCTGATAGAAGAACTTAAGCATCTTGTAGTATGCGCCATCCTTATCTGTAAGAGGCTTGATTGAGTTATCTGTTCCGATAAGTACAGAACCGTTAACTTCCTGTCCATACCACTTTGTAAGCTGAGCTACGTTCTCACTATACTGGCTATCCCAGTCTTTCCAAAGGCTGATTGCGTATGCTGGATCACCCTTGTCATTCTGTGGATGAGCATCCTGGATTGCCTTAAGGCAAGCAAGAAGATCATCAAGATTCTTGATCTCCGGCTGACCTACTTCTGTGTACATATCCCATCCCATACGAGGATATGTGTAAACATGAAGCTGCTTGTAATCTGTAGGACCATTGTTATTCATCTCAAGAGGAATACAATAAATCTTAGAACCATCACCTATCTGTGAGTTGAATGCTTCGATCTGTGACTTAAACTTCATAAGGTTTGGATAGTTACCGATGATATCGGTAAGATCATAAATAAGTCCTGATTCTACGCACTCTGATGCTGGACCGTTATCAAGAATGATAAGGTCTCCAAGGTTACCTGCTGCACAACGTGTCTGGAAAAGAGCGCCACCATCACCGGCAACCTGAGGAGCGATAATATTGATGTCCATATTGAACTTATCCTTAATTATCTTTCCATACCATCCCGGCTGAACACCCTGGAAGTTTGCAGCTACATTGTAGAAGTCAACTGTGTATGTCTCATCATGGTTAACTTCTCCTGATGCTGTATCGCTGCCAGCATCTGCGCCGTCATCTGAACTTCCACTGTCAGCAGCGGCTTCTGTCTTTGCTTCTGTTGCTCCGCTATTTCCGCTATCTGTTGATCCGCCACCACATCCGGTAAGAAGTGATGCAGCCATTACAGCAGAAACAGCAAGTGAAGCGAATTTCTTAAACTTCATTTTTTGCCCTCCTTAACTTATAAATACCCCCGGTTTCTCTCCGGGAAACACTTACATAAGTTACATAAGTTACTATATTAATGTACCGTCTCTCCAAAACGATATATTAACCCTTTACAGCACCGATCATGATACCCTTCTCGAAATACTTCTGGAAGATAGGATATATAAGCATGATAGGTAAAACAACTATAACTGTGATAGTCATACGTACACTTGTTGTTGTCTGTGATGTTGCAGCAGCTGCAGCAAGAGACTGTGTACTTGTCGTACTCTGAGCAAGTGAAGCAAGTGAACTTGCCTGATTCAGAT
Source organism: Eubacterium sp. (assembly GCA_017519155.1). Classification (GTDB taxonomy): domain Bacteria; phylum Bacillota; class Clostridia; order Lachnospirales; family Lachnospiraceae; genus Eubacterium_Q. Next base: position 14,962 of record JAFWSY010000072.1, on the reverse strand, counting down.
ACTGATAAAGCACGAACTGAAGTGGGTACAGCTTATTATCTGTACAATAAATCAGTGTATCCTGGAAAGCATTCCACTGACCTACTGCTGAGAAAATAGCAACTGTAGCCATGATTGGTTTAATAACCGGGATTATGATACTTGTAAATATCTTAATTGTTCCGGCACCGTCGATCTCAGCTGCTTCAAGCATTTCTCTAGGAACAGCCTCAACGAAAGTCTTTGTAAGAACGAGGTTGAACGGTGATACAATTACAGGAAGTATATAAACCCAGAAATTGTTTGTCAGGTGTAACTGTCTCATAATGAGGTACATAGGGATAACACCTGCATTGAAATACATAGTAGCAATTATGATTCTGTACCAAACTTTTCTCAGCCACATCTTTTCAAGAGTGAACATGTATCCCAGATAAGCTGATGCCATAACTGTAAAGCTTGTTCCTATAACTGTTCTGAGAATAGAGATAAGGAATGCTCTAGGAAGTCCCTCTATCTTGAATGCTGATGTAAAGTTATGAAAGTGAAGTCCCTTCGGCCAGAAGATTACATCACCTCTTGCACTTATGTCATTTGCACTAATACTGTTTATTATTACGTAATAGAACGGATACATACAAAGGATTGCAGCGATGGTGAATATAATAATACATACAATCTCAAGAGTACGATCACCCGCACTAACATGAATTCTTGATCTTCTTAATTTACTCATCTGTCTCCTCCCTCATCACAAAATGCTTTCGCCTCTAACCATCTTGGATGTGCCGTTAACAATAACAAGTAAAACTACACTGACAAGACTCTTTAACATACTTATCGCAACTGAAACAGAATATCCACCACTACCCATGGCTATGTTATAAACATAAAGGTCAAGAACCTGAATATACTGCTTATTAAATGCATTCTGGAATACGTAGTACTGCTCCATTCCGTTATTAAGGAAGTTAGCAACATTCAGTACCAGCAATACAAAGTATGTAGGTAAAAGACTCGGGATGGTGACATGTCTGATTATCTGCATTCTGGTAGCTCCATCAACCTTCGCAGCCTCGATCATCTCATTATCGATGTTTGATATAGCTGCAACGTACATGATAGCTGCCCAGCCGAGGTTCTTCCAAGTCAGCCACAGCCACTGTGTGAACCATACATGATTAGACTGCTGCAGGAAAAGAATCGGTTCTGATATAAGTCCCATCTTCGAAAGAAGAGAGTTCATCATACCTGTACTATTAAAAATTGAGAATGCAATTGAGTAAACCATTACCCAGCTTACGAAGTTAGGCAGTGTTGTCATTGTCTGTATAACCTTACGGAACTTAGAGTTTCTGATTTCGTTAAGAAATACAGCGAACAACATAGGAAGCCAGCTTGTTCCGATTGTAATACCACTCATTGCGAAGGTATTCTTAAGAACCTGACCTATCTGCTCCATTTTCGTCTTACTGCTTACCAATGATGTAAACCATTTCAGACCTACAAAATTACAATCTGCAAGGTTCTTAGGTGGTTTGTAGTCATAGAACGCATATCTCCATCCATATAGAGGATAGTAGCTGAATATGAGAACTAAAATGACAAACGGTAAAACCATCAAGAACAACTGAAATGATTTTATTTTTTTCTTTGACACTCTTACTCCTCCTCACATAATTCTTATAGAATGCTGAAAAAAAATAATTTACAAAGTAGCAACAGAATCTCTGACTATTATCTTACAAGGAACCTTTATTACCTCTACACTGTCCTTCTTAACGTCATCTTCTGTAGTATCATCTTCGGATTCATTATTCAGGCTTTCAAGCTTCTTAAGCAAAAGCTCCGAAGATTTTTCTCCAATCTCTCTGAGTGGAAGTTCCGTTGTTGTGAGAGGTGGTCTGAAAAAGGCCGATATACTCTCATTATCAAAACCTACAACCGAAACATCCTTACCGATAGATATTCCTTTTTCCCAGAGATAATCATATACTCCTCCGCTCATCTTGTCTGACAAGCCGACCAGCGCCGTAACATTCTGCTTAAGTAATGTCTTTGCGCCTTCATAACCGGCTTCCCTCGACCAGTCCCCGTAATAAACGAGATTAGGATCAAAGAGCAGTCCATTTTCAAACATAGCTCTCTGGTACCCCATCAGTCGCTGAGTAGTATGAAGGTTCTCGATACGACCACCTATAAATCCGATTCTCTTATGTCCGTTTTTAGTCAGGTATGACACCAGATCATAAGCACTCTTTTCGTCATCGATTACAACAGATGGTATATTCGGAGAATCCGAATAGGCATAGCACATAACCAGCGGAAGATTGAAGTTATCGTTAAATGTCTTAATTATTCTGGCATGTCCTGCCACATAAATGACGCCATCAATCTGTGTTGAAAGAACGTCATTAATTACAGGATTAATAACAGAGATGTAATCACTCTCCTTATTATACCACGTATCTTGCCATCTGTCATACAAACGTAGATTATGAACTATAACCCTGTAATTTAGTTTTTCACAGGCATCCATTATACTCTCAATGATGGCCGGTGAAGTGAATTGTGCCAGATCCTCCGCAATGATAGCAATTGTTCTTGAACGTTTGATTCTAAGTCCCTTAGCTATAACGTTAGGAGTATATCCGGTCTCATTAATTACCTGTAGTATCTTCTGCTTAGTCTCTTCACTCGTCTTGGCTTTTCCATTGATTACATTGGATACTGTTGCCGCAGAAACGTCGCAGCGTTCTGCAATTTCTTTTAGAGTTACCATTTTTTCTCCTTACCAGCAGTAAATGGTAAATCGTTAAACCTATTAAAACTATAATGCAGTATGCCTATAATGTCAACTAATTTTTCGTGTTTTTGTATGTTATTTTATATAAATGCGTTATGTTAATTATGCAGTTTTTCTTTATTTTTCACAAAATAGTATTATTCTTTTGTTTATCGTTTAACTAATTTAACCAAGTGTTCGATTCGAAGAATCGAATGTCCGTACGAAACGAGGATACATTGCACAAAAAACAAACAAAAAATGTGACAGTTTGTACCTGGTTCAAACTGTCACATCTGTCATCTTGTGAGTTACTAGTTACTTTTTGTATTCTTCTTTTACATCTGTGAATTAAACAGACTCTTTATCTTATATACGATATCTTCGCTGTCCGCATTGATGGTGGCAGCTTCGTTTACTTCTGAAAGCTTTCTCATGGCATCTGTATCGGCATCTGCTGTATAGCTGATGGTGTATACAGGTATCTTGGATTCCTCCAGTGCAGGTGTGATTGCTCCAAGGCCGTAGCCCACATTCTGAAAACCGTCACTCAGCAGGAATATCATAGCCTTTGCTTCAGGGTTTGATTTTTTAGCTTCTTCTATCATATTCATGGCTACCACTACAGCATCGTAGCTTGCCGTGGAACCATTAGCTGTAAGACCATTGATTCCTCCCTGGAAATATGCCTTCTGGTTCATATCGAACTTAGCAATAGGAACTTCTATGGTTACATCATCACTGTAGCTTATCAGTCCGACATAGTTATTCTCATTGATATACTGCATACCATTAGAAAGTGATGACTTCAGCTGATTGATTGGATCTCCGTACATACTTCCACTGCAGTCGGCAACAAATACCGCGATTATATCCTTACCGTTATCCTTATTGGACTTATACATCTCCAGAGCCTTATTAACCTCTGAACCCGTAAACTGCGCACTTGACTTATAATCATCATTGGCATTGAAGCCATACTTTGTTGCTATGCTCTGGGAATCAGAATTCATAAGATAATCATTGATTATTCCCACAGCTTCCTTTTCATCATCACTGAGATACTCTTCATTTACCATATAAAGAGGATTATCATGTCTGATTCCGAAAGGAATAAAGTTATAAAGCTTATTGATATTCGGCTCGTTTATATAGGTCTGATACTCAAGGATCATTCCGTCCAGTGTACCCTTCTGCGCACTGTCTCTCATCTGCATGGTGTTATATGCAACAAAAGGAATGTTCTGCTGGAATGTCTTAAAGCTCTCGATACCTGCGTCACTGAACATATTTTCATCTCCCATCTTAAGTATAGACAGAAGAAGGTTCATTCCTGTTGAACTTGTCTGAGGATTGGTATATCCAATGTTTATATTTCCACTTTGAACAGCATGTATTATTTCGTCAAAAGACTTGTACTGACTATTCTTATCAATAAGAAGTCCAGCTGTATTTCCTACCAGGCGGTCATTAACCACAGTAACGCTTCCGCCATTCGCATTTATATACTCACCCCAGAGATAATTGGACGGTGTAAATAGCTGAGGTGTATGTTTGTTTGAAATGATGTAGTCAGCTGCAAGTCCTGAGGATACAGGTCTTACACTCAGTGCTATGACATTTCCGTTCTTAGTTGTAACTTTATCTCTGTTGAATCTCTCTGCAACATCGATAAGCCATGACTCATAGGAATCGCCGGCTTTTTCAGGAGATGTCATTATCTCTATGGATATATCACCTGTGGCATTTACTGCAAGGGGATATTTGCTTATTTCCGGGAGTTCATCATAGAGTGTATTGTCATCCAGCGATATAGATGCCTTAGTCGGAGTATTTTCATAAACCTTTATATGCTTCAGCATCGACTCGGTAGTTCTTCCCTTTGAGGATGATTTTACCAGTGCGAGTATTCCCAGCACTAATACTATTACAACTGCAAATACTATTCCCAGTACTGCAACTACATTTGTTTTTTTCATGAGCCCAGGGCCCCCTTTCCGGTTTTTCTCATAGTTTCAAGAGCTTCTATCATATCATCGATTTCTCTGGTATCATAGTCTCTTGATGTATCATCGTATGTCACTGTCAGTTCAACTAATTTATTGAATTTGTCAACCAGATGCTGGGAATCATTACATATGGTCCCCACATATCCCGAATCCCTTCCGGATATATAATCGAAGGTCTCCATGTATTCCGCAACATTTGTGGCATTTCTTATCATCTGATTCGTTGTAAGTTCAAACAACTCCGGAAGCTTACTGCTGCTGTCCATGGCTTCAAAGTATTTTTCTCTTGCAGCCAGACTGTCCAAAAGAGTAACCATAGTTTTTCGTTCATTTACAAAGAACTTCCTGTTACCGGCTTTCATAAGCCTATTTCTTACTTCCACTGCATTTTTCTTTTTCTCCAGCTTATCCTCCTTCACCACGGACACATTTGAGTATATGGTATATGCGCCCCAAAGGAGAAGAAATATAAAAGAAAGAACCAGAGAAAAAGTATAAAGTCCCGAATTATTTGAATCATGCGCATCAAAAAGCATCCCTGAGAATATCTTGAATGCCACGATAAGCGCCAGGATAATTATATTTATTAAATTAACCTTTAAGAGTTTTCTTATATTCATATATCAGAATTTCCAACCCCATTTATTGAAATATATAATGAGTGATTTTATAAACCTCATAAAGCCTCTGATATGTCTTGTATTATCTCTCGACCAGTTATGATATGCACTGACATAAGGATAATAAATAATGTTATGTCCGTCCTTAAGCACTTTCTTCGAAAGATCCGAGTCTTCACAATATATAAAATACTCCGGACTGAAGCCATGTACCTTTTTAAGATAATCTGTTCTCCCACCAAAGAAGCAACCCGTGCAGAACTGTATCTCCGTGGCTTCTGACAGATCTTCATCCAGTCTGGAATACTTTCTCCTAAGCCATTTAAATCCCGGAAGATTACCGATAAATGAGAATCTGATACTTGGGCCGTACTTTGGTATCGGCTGCAATGTACCATCTGTATTCAGTATCTTCGGAGTTATAAGCCCCGTCTCTTCATTATACTTAAGATACTCCGCCATTTCGCCGAGTATATCTTCTTCTATATAGATATCAGGATTAATTACAAAATGTATATCAGAACGAACTCTTTTGATTATATAGTTATGGCCGTATCCAAAGCCCTTGTTTTCCTCTCCGTATACAACCTTTACTTTATCAGAGTATCCGCTCAGCAGTTCAGGTGTAATGTCCGTTGAAGCATTGTCATATATATACAGTCTGAATTTATAGCCTCTGCCCGAACACTCCCTCAAAAGAGAGTCTATACATTTTTCTATTGTTTCGGCATTGTTATATGTAACTATGCTTGCTGATATATTCATTATATGATTCTCCGCCGCTCCGTACCATTAATATGATATAAAGAGGTTTAAATGTAATGTCAGCACCAGATCATCTGGACTGCTTTTTTAACCAGGCCGTTCTTATAAACGCCGTACTTCTGGAAGAACTCCATTCTCTGCAGCTTGTCTGCCATAATAAGTTCTGAGTATTCGCGAAGCATAGTGACAGTGTCCTCACCCTTTGCTTCTCTTATATATTTTTCATATCTCTTAAGGATATATCCTGCCTGTCTGTAACTGAGGTCCATATCCTGAAGGAATTTACCTCTTCCCAGATCAAATCTTTCCTTATACTCTGCTCTGCTTCCGGCAGCATGTGCACCGACTATATTCTGGCTGTGCTGTCTGTATCTTATCAGAGCTTCATCTATCAGCTTAACCTTACCAGTGGCAGCTATAAGTATCGCCGCATAATGATCATGCATCAGCAGCATTTCCTCAGCAGGAGCCTGACGCAGCAGATCTGCTGCCGCCTTGTTAAGCATCATAGTGCAGCCTGTCACTGTATTCTGAATAAGCAGTGTACTGAGTCTGTCATCTTTTGGAAGCTTCTGATAATCATAGAAAGAATCAGCTATTTTCTTTCCTTCTGCATTCATAAGAGACAGATCACTGTGAACAAGTATCGGTGTTTCCTTTCCGTACTTCTCTTCACATCTCTTCATATAGTTATATGTAACGGCAGTCTTACGTCTGTACCACATATCATCCTGATCCGAGAACATCACATACTCTGCATCACTTAAGGAAAGCAGCTTCATGAAGTTCGCTGCAGGACTGCCGGTGGGCTTTCTGTCCTGTGAGATAACAACCTCCATAGGGTTGGGTCTCTTAGCCCTGTAATACTCCAGTCTCTTATTTATGATATCCAGCGTCTTGTCTGTCGAACCATCATCTCTGATAAGTATACGGATGTCCGTATCCATGCTGTCACGATCCTGTGTTACAAGAGACTTAATCTGTCTGTCTATATATTTTTCACCATTATATGTCGCTAATAATATGTCTACCATTTTAAATACCAATAACCTAAATCTATTTACATCCCGGGAAACAGGTTAGATGAGTGTTTCACCGTAATGTTCCATGCGTTCCTCAACTTCCTTATCAAAGGCTTCTGTGGAATCCTTCTTGAAGATAACGATGAGGGTCTGGAATATAAGCTTTATATCCAGCCACAAGCTGTATTCCTCTATATACATAAGATCCAGAACCAGCTTATCCTTCGGAAGTGTATTATACTTTCCTGCGATCTGTGCATATCCGGTTATTCCGGCTTTAACCCTGAGTCTGTACTCAAACTCCGGCAGAGCATTAGTATAATTAAATATATTCGCAAGCATTTCCGGGCGCGGTCCTACTACAGACATATCGCCCTTTATTACATTCAGAAACTGAGGGATCTCATCTATTCTGAAACGTCTTAAGACCTTACCAACCTTGGTGATTCTTTCGTCATCAACCACGGAAAGGTAATTATCTACATTTTCCTTCATGGTTCTCAGCTTATAAACCGAGAATATCTTTCCACCACGTGTAGCTCTGTTCTGCTTGAACATTACCTTACCGCCATCCTCAGCCTTGATAGCAATCGCAGCTATCAGCACCACCGGAGATGTAACCACCAGAGATATAAATGATATAACGATATCAAATGCTCTCTTAATGAATTTCTGCTCTGCAGTAAGTCCCATGGAAGAAAGTTCAAGAAGAGATACATCATCCAGCATAACATGATGAGAGTTAAGCTCAACCACGTCTGCCATCTCAGGATTAATGTATACGTTCTTCATATTCTGATAACAGAATTCAACTATCTGTGTACGTTCCTTCACCGGAACATCATATACAAAAACAGTATCGTACTTCGGAATGATCTCTCTCAGGGATTCATTTCTGTAATCGATATTTCTGCAAATCTTAAACTGAAGCTTATATTTTCTTATACTTCTGCTTATCTCGTTAAGGGATCTCTGTGAAGAAGTTATAATAAGACATTTCTCAGGATCATAAATCTTAAAATATACCCAGTTTCCTCCGTACACAGCACACTCAATCAAAATAATCTGCAAAACGCAGACAACAAGAATAAGCCATGGCTGCTCAAGTGTAAACTTTACGTTGTTATTGTCATTTGTGTTCATGACCATAAGCATTACGTAAGCCACAAGATCAGTCATAAATGCCGCAAGAGAGAGAGAAATAACTATAGGCTTGCTCTTTCGTTTTCCTATATCGTATCCGCCGTATATCTTAATGAACAGATAACCGGATATCAGATAACTGAGAGTAGTTACCGCTGCAGTTCTAGATATGGTAAGCAGCTGCCAGTTACGAATAGCAAAAAGCCCATAAAATGACCAGAATACCACAAAATATAAAATTATCTTAAACAGCAGAACTATCAAGTTCTCACACTGTCTGAGTTGTTCCTTCATAATTAAATCCTTTTGATAGGGGTGTCAAAAGTACCTTTTTAACTTTAGTATTATAAATCAAAAGTATATAACTTTCAAGAAATCACTGAACTCTTGTCCTTAAGCACAATAGAAACAGCCTTCTTTATATTCGAAACCCTGGTGGTTTTATAGCTTCCTCCGTATTCTCCGTCAACAGTCCAGGGAACTTCTTCCTTACATTTAACAACCACTCGGGATGACTTCCTGAAAACAATCATTTCATCAGACAGATCATCTATCAGAAGACAGTTGATGATCCTCTGCAGCTCCAGAGGATTCTCCGGTGTTTTTATAAGAACGGTCTCGAATTTGCCGTCCGAAAAAGACATATCCTTGGAACCTACATTCTTGAAGCCTCCGATAGAGAGAGAATTGGTAACCTGTCCGTATATAAAGTCCCCTTCTATTATCTCTCCGTCGAACCACAGCTTCATCCTGTAGCTCTTAAGGTTAAACAATGTCTTACTGGCTTCCAGTACATATGCCGCATGACCCAGTGCATTCTTCAGATTCTGCGGTGTGGTATAGGAAATGTCCGTAAATGCGCCGAAGGCAGCTACATAGATGAAAAATGTATTCTCCATCCTGCCCACATCCACATGACATACATCTCCTTCCATAATATCAAGAGCCGCCTGTACGGGATTCATGCTGATCCTCAGACTGCGGGCATAATCATTTGTACTTCCACAGGGGATGTAACCCATATGTATACGTCTCTTCAGTTTACGTTCCAGTCTCATTATACCCCCGACAGTATTATCAAGGGTTCCGTCTCCACCGGCACATACCACCAGGTTGAAATTCTCTGCGTGGGAATAAACATATTCCTCTGTTTCATCCTGGCTCTTTGTGGGATATACTTCAACACTGTAACCTGCCTTTGAAAATATCTCTATGATGTTGATCATATCATTTCTTATGACCGTTCTTCCGGCCTTTGGGTTTACTACAAAAAGAAGCTTCTTATTCACTGCCATGACAAAAATCTCCCTTACAACTGATAATCCATCTGCTTATCTTTAGTTACCATCAACAGTAACTGACCTGCGTGCAAGGTATCTTTCGAGCCCGCGTTTTCTGAGTTTACAGGACGGACAATCTCCACATCCATCCCCCATTACGCCATTATAACATGTAAGAGTTTCATTACGAACTATATCAAATACTCCCAGTTCATCTGCCAACTCCCAGGTACTTTCTTTATCTATCCACATCAGCGGTGTTATTATATCAAATTCATAATCCATGGCAAGACTGAGTGTGGTTGTAAGTGACTTGATAAATATATCTCTGCAATCAGGATATCCGGAATAATCACTCTGGGATACTCCGGTAATTATATCAGTTACTCCATGGGTTTTGGCAAAGATTGCTGCATATGTAAGGAAAAGAAGATTTCTTCCCTCCACAAAAGAATTTGGAGTTCCCTCTTCGGGAGCTTCCTTATCTACTTCTATATCTGCTCTTGTCAGAGAGTTTGGCGCCAGACGATTCAGCTCTTTAAGATCAAGAACTATATGTTCAGCTCCCAGCTTCTTTGCTATATTCTCAGCACATTCAAGTTCCTTCTTATGTCTCTGACCATAATCAAAGGAAACTGTATATACCTTTTCATATCTTTTAAGCGCCCAGGCAAGACAGGTTGTACTGTCCTGTCCTCCACTGAAAGCAACAACTGCCTCTTTCTTATTCTTCATTTTTCCACCTAATTACCTTTATCTGTTTATCCTTTTATCTATTCTTCAGAGGTATTCTTAAGAAGTCTCAGAACTCTTTCCTGAAGATGCTCATCCTCTTTAAAAGCGCCTCTGAAAGTAGTAGTCATAGTAACTGAGGTATTATTCTTTATTCCTCTAGCTGTCATGCAGCTATGTTTACCCTTTATGATTACAGCCACATCCGGAGAAAGAGTTGCCTTTTCCATTATGTAGGCTATATCGCTTCCGATCTTCTCCTGAAGCTGAAGTCTTTTTCCTACCATATCAGCTATACGGGCTATCTTACTGAGCCCCAGAACCCTGTCTCTCGGTATATAAGCTACAGCCACATTCATATCATACATAAGAGCCATATGATGCTCACAATAGCTGAATATTTCTATATCCTTTACAAGAACCATATCTCTTTCTGTCGGAGCATCAAAAGTCTTGTTGAACATCTCCGCTATCTCATCATTTGTGTAGCCGATTCCTTCAAAGATTTCCGAATACATCCTGGCTACTCTGTCCGGAGTTTCACGAAGACCTTCTCTGTCCGGATCTTCACCTATCGCCTCTAATATTCCTCTGATATGTTCTCTGATTTTTGCCTGATCTACTGCCATTATTACACTCCTCTGGCATCAGGATTCCATACAATCTTATGCTGCTGAAGCTGGAACCTGATGTTATTCATTTTATTTTCTATCATATACTCAACTATTTCTTTATATTCCAGCATACCATATACCGGACTGAAATAGATCATTATCCCTTTTTCACGGAGTCTGTACTTCTCAGTTATTTCCTTTGCTCTGTCCAGATCCGCTTTATTTCCAACCACAAACTTAACCGTATCATAACTTCTCAGATAATCATAGTTATCCATCAGCATCCTGTTTTCCATAAGACTGGACGGACATTTATAATCAAGCGTTATGGACAGTTCGTCTGTCAGATTCAGACTGTCGGAAAGTTCCTTCATCCCTTTGATGCTCACCGCACCATTTGTTTCTATCTCAACCTTATGATTTCTTCCGATAAGTTCCGCCGTAAGATCTTCGATTCCTTTTTGCAGCAGCGGTTCTCCACCGGTAAGTGTAACATTGGTAACTCCGGAAGTGTCCGCATATTCCAGCAGCTTCTCAAGACTCATTATCTCATGTGGAGCATCACCCGGTATAGCCCACGCCGTATCACAATAGGAACAGTTAAGATTACAGCCGACAAATCTTATAAAAACCGCAAGCTCGCCGGCACGTCTTGATTCACCGTTTATACTGACAAACTTTTCAGCTACTCTGAACTCATTCATTCCGAATACTCCGCACAGTTTTCCGGGGTTTCAAATACTCTGGCACGAAGGACTGTATATCCCTTCGCTCCCATTATATCATAGAAATGTTTTGCCAGATTCTCAGCTGTAGGTCTGAAGGGCATCTCACATATAGTAAAACCTTCTTCACTGAGAGCCTCCACAGTCTTAGGTTTTAAGCTGTCCTTTTCAACAATAAAGACATGGTCCAGCTTTCCGGTTTCTTCCTTAAGGTCTTCCTTAAGCTTTCCGAAATCCACCACCATCCCTCTGGACTGTCCTTCTTTCTGAAGGTCCTGAGAGCTTACCTCTATGGTGACAACCCATCTGTGTCCATGAATATTGGCACATTTTCCATTATAATCCTTCAGAAAATGCGCACTGTCAAATTCAGATCTTGTTCTAAGAATATACATATTTTTTTCTCCTCAAAAAAGGACGCAGATAGACTGCGCCCCATCAGTCCTGGTATTTTTATAGTAGGAAGGCACTAACGAACTACTGTTATTAACAATTGCTTATATCAAAAGTTTTATATTCCCAAAAACTTCTTCACTACTGACTCCATCTCATCCTTATCACATACAGTATCATGAATAACAGGAGCGGTTCTGATCTCTTCCACTGCCATAGGAACTTTAACCTTTGACAGATTCTCAAGCTCATCCACCAGTTCAAAATCACCCTTTGCTTCAAGCGACTTATCAATGGCAGTCATAACACTTCTTGTAAACTTATAAGGACTTGCTGTTGAAGCAATGATTGTAGGAGTATTATCCTCTGTTTCTTCCTTATACTTATCATATACAGAAACTGCAACTGCAGTATGTGTATCAAGGATATATCCATCTTCACCGTATACAGTTCTGATGGTCTCAGCCACTTCCTCAGTTCCGGCGAAATTACCGTAGAACTGATAGAGATTCTTCTTCATCTCATCTGTGATCTCATACTTGCCTGTCTCATTAAGGCTGTTCATAAGCTCTGCATTCTTCTCAGCATCATTTCCGGCTATACGATAGATAAGTCTTTCCAGATTGCTGGAAATAAGTATATCCATTGAAGGTGATGTGGTAAGAATAAACTCACGATTTCTGTCATAGGTTCCTGTTGTAAAGAAATCATAGAGAACCTTATTGTCATTTGATGCACATATGAACTTTCTTACAGGAACTCCCATAAGAGATGCATAATATGCAGCAAGGATATTTCCGAAGTTACCTGTCGGAACAACTATATTGATGCTGTCGCCGGGAGCAACTGTTCCGGCCTTTACAAGTCTTGTATAAGCATATACATAATAAACCATCTGAGGAACGAGACGTCCTATGTTGATTGAATTAGCTGAAGAGAATATATATCCCTTCTCATCAAGATAAGCAGCCAGTTCCTTATCGGAAAACATCTTCTTAACACCGGTCTGGGCATCATCGAAATTACCTGTGATACCTGCGACAAATGTATTCTTACCCTTTTCGGTAACCATCTGTTTTTCCTGAATAGGACTTACTCCGTTCTTAGGATAGAAAACTGCGATCTTAGTTCCCGGAACATCAGCAAAGCCTGCAAGAGCAGCCTTTCCTGTATCACCTGAAGTTGCAGTAAGAATAACTATCTCTTTATCCAGGTTATTCTTCTTTGCAGCAGTGGTCATAAGATACGGAAGAATGGAAAGAGCCATATCCTTAAAAGCTATTGTCTTTCCATGGAACAGTTCCAGTATGAATGCACCATGATGATATTTCACAGGAGCAATTAGCTCTGTATCAAACTTTTCATCATAAGCTCCGTTTATACAGTATCTTAACTCATCTTCAGTATAGTCTGTGAGCATACGGCTCATTACCTCATATGCCACATCCTTGTAATCCATTTCTGCCAGATCCTCAAAAGGAACATCAAGAGCAGGTATCTCATCAGGAACAAAAAGTCCTCCATTTTCTGCAAGTCCCTTCAGAATTGCCTCACTGGCTGTAGCTGTCTCATCTGCATTTCTCGTACTTCTATAAACAAAACTCATAATCAATCCTCTTTCTTATTTATTCCCTTTACTTAACCGCATCACATATCAACTGAGCAAACTTCTGGTATCCTTCACTGGTCAGATGGATTCCATCTCCTCCAAACAGCGACTGATTTGAAGATCCCACCGAACACCAGTCTATAAGAGTAACATTGGAGTTACTGTTACATAGCTTGGCGATAACCGCATTGGACTCCGCATACCAGCTAAGACTCGGGCCATAAGTATTAACCCAGTAGATCTTTTTATCCGAACCGATATTATCTATAAGCTTCTGTCCGTCACTCTCAGAGAACGGTCCGTTTGTACCAAGCTCAATAACCACCTTATCTCCAAGGGTTCCCGAACTCTTCATTCCGGATACTATATCATAGCCTGCAGACTGCTGTCTGCCTACCTTGGCATCTATATTGGCACTCGGGATAATAGCCTTGATATTAGAGGTTGCACCCACCATAAGTGAATCTCCTATCATTGATACGCTGCCCGAACTATTTGTAGTTGTGGTAGTTGTCTGCTGAGCTGTATTCGAAGGTGTAGCAGGTCCGGTATACAGATAAACATCCATTGTCCTTTTTCCCCACTGAAGCGCCTCAGCATGGGTATTAAAATACATATCTATATGATTTCCAGTTATGGCACCACCTCTGTCATCAACTGTATAAACCATACCATTAATGATCATCTGAGTACCAAAGGCATATCTGCTGTCTGCCGCAATTGTGTGATTAGCTGTCGCAGGTCGACCGCTGGCTGTTATTCCATCCGTCTTATCACAGCATATAACACATGGACAATATCCTGTAATAAGGAACTTGCCAAGATATGTTCCCTGTGAATTGCTTGCATATACACCACCACCTGCACCTGCAGTAACATTTACAGATGCATTCTGGTTAACTTCTTTTATCTTATTAATAGCATATTTCTGATTTCTGTCTCTTGCCAGATCACCTTTTGATTTTCCGGTTTTCTGCTGACTGGATTTGAGAAGTTCCTCCAAAGCTGCCTTATCCTTTTTTTGCTGATCGGTAAGGTTTTTACCATTAAATGCACCTACCTCTTTACCTGAACCAGCTTCGCTTGCATATACGTTAGACACATCCAGACTGTCATATGAAGCCCTAGCATACAGAGGTTTCATGGCAGGTTCGTCATAAAGAGCATTCAAAGAAACCATTCTTCCCATATCCTTTGTAACTCTGCGTCTGTCCCTTACAACTGACGAAACGCACGCAATAACAAGAGCCACTATTACTGCTACAGAAAAAATAACTTTACTGTAT
>JAFWSY010000071.1 GCA_017519155.1 Eubacterium sp. | reverse complement strand
GGCCCTTACTTTTCAATTCATCCTGAAACTGCTTGCGCTGAGTCTTATACGCAGTTATGTGATGCCAGAAATTACTCAATAACGTATCATGAATGACTTCAAAAATATTAGTCTCCGCACCGCTGCCCTTTGTTCCTGTTACTTCAAAGTATTTGGGGTTTAATATCGAAAAACGCTTATTCAACCTCCAGAAAAAAACCTTGCCGAAATGCAAATTCAGCTTGTGGTAGATAACACTCTCTTCGTCTTTCTGTGGTGCGGACAGGTCTTCGACTTTTAATGAATCGACAATACCTATAATACGCCCTTTATAGGTTATTTTCTTGTTATCTTTGGTGTAAACCTCATATACATTAAACTTTGAATCGAGCGTGTTTATAGTTTTTGACAATTCACGTAATTGCGTGGGACGGGACCGTCCTTTATAAAGTAATTTTGAAAGCTCTTTCATGTCAACCTCAAACTGCAACGGCTGTGGCTGTTCTCCAGCATCCAGTTTGGTGACATATTCTTGGAAAGCTTTATCCTTCTGGTGGCGTGACAGATAATAGGCCAATGCAAATATACAACGCCTTTCCTTGGTAGAAGCCACAATCCTCCTGCCGTTTCTGTCAGTGAGATAATATGCATCACTTTGCCTGACAATCTCCTGGTCTTTTTCATCAAGGGAATCAAATATACCAGGATCCCTTGGTGCTCCTCCCATGTTATAAGGCAAGGCAGCTGCAATGACACCAGTACTACCGTCAAGGCCGGACAACTTAAGAAAAGTGCTAAGCAACGACGGCTGAAGGGAATTCAACCCTGCTTCTTGTTTCTTTTCTTCATCTTTTCTCTTACTCATATGCGATAATCTCTACTTATTGTATTCTTAATATTTGCATTCACAAGGTCTTCAACTTCATTATAAATCGGGATGGTATTATAGTCAGGAAAAACAGCCCTGTTTCTTTCCTCTCTCGTTATTGAAATGCCAGATTCCGCTTTGTCTTTCAAATACCTTGCCGTATATTCATAAGGAACACCATTCCATACGAAATCTTCAGTAACACTATTTATGATCTTTATCATATCCGTAGGAGCGCATATAATAAAATTACTGTCAAGAAGCCATCTGTTAACGGCTTTGATGTAGGTCTTGTAAAGCGATCCTTTCCTGCTTACCTCTTGGCAAAGGCTTTTCCATTTCTCCGATATATCGGAAGAATTACTGACAGTCAGACGGCCGTTTTCATTCAATACAGTTATGTCTATATCATTTTCGACAGATATGTTATTGGATATTTTGCAACTTTCATTATATTCATCCAACAACCTGTCCATCTGAGGTTTCTTTGACTCCGGCATAATAGAATAAACACCGGATAACAGCCGTTCTACATTCTGTCTCTCTATAAAGCCTTTTAAGAAATTCAAAGCTACCATAACCGAATTGATGTATTCAAGGCGAACATGTTTCAATACTGGTTCCATGTTGGCACACATATTGCCAACGATAATAGCCAGCTGGTAATCCTCAAATTTTGAATACTTTTCCGCAATTTTTTCTGCTTTTTTTATAGTGATAACAGTACTGTCACTATGCTTTCGTGGCTCCTCAAAGCCATTGACTATGAGGGCGGCTACTTCTCTTGGGCTACCATGCTCCAAAATAATAGGAACATGTTCTTTTTTGAGGGCAGTATATCCAACCCTCTGTATATTATACCACAAATCCTGTAGTATCTTAAGATGGTCGTCGGTGGTCATTCTTGCTCAGGGTTAAGAAAACTCTTAAGACTTTCTTCATTTATGTATTTTTTGCCTCCTATCTTGACGGCTTTTAAACGGTTTTTCCTAACATACGTCGCCACCGTCTGAGCTGTCACGCCCAGAAGTTCCGCTACTTCTGCGGATGAATATAAATTCTCACCTAAAACTGTTTTCATTTCTTTCTTACATTTATGTGATGACTGTCATCGGGAATGACAGTGCCATGTTCTGATTCATATCTTCCAATTACATAGTCGAGACCTTCTTCTATAATGTCTCTTATCAGTCGTGTTTCAAGATACGAGATTTCCCGTATCTTCTCAATCTTTTCAGTGGCGACCTTAATACAGACCTTGCTCTGGCCGTCAGGAACGCCCTTAACACCTTTGTTCTTCTTCGGACGGCCTCGCTTTTGTGTCCGGACTGCTTGTATAGCTGCCTTAAGCTCTTTGTCCTTTATAGTGTCAATTATATCCATAATCAAAACTCTCTGAATTCTTCCTGAGAATGACTGTTAAAGTCAATCTGCTGTTGATGGTCACCAGATACATGATTTCCTTTAATATGTCCTGTGTTACCAATGATATCAAGTATCGCCGTAATGCCTGTGGGTGCAGTCCTTGACTTTGTATAGACCATATAAAGCTGACCTGCTTCACCAAGGTTAAAATCTGGAATAAGTGCTTTTATCTTTTCGGTCATCTTGTTGTCCTGGTCTTTCTTACATCCTTCCTTACTGCTCCAGACAATGACTATCTCGCCTGACTTACGGGCAATCCAGTAAGAATCTGCGATACATTGGTTCGTTAAGGCAAGCGGTGTTTCGGCAGATGTGGCATTCAGCTGGGCAGCAAGTACAACAGGAACACTATACCGCTGTGTAAGCAAGTCAAGTTCTACCATAACTTCTTTCAGTTCATCAGGACGCTGATATCTCGTGTTCTCGATATAAATCTCCTGTACATAATCAATAAAAATGGCTTTAATACGGAACTGCTGCTGTTGCATCACAGAGTTAAGAATCGTCATCAGCTCACTTAGATAAGGCG
>JAFWSY010000004.1 GCA_017519155.1 Eubacterium sp. | reverse complement strand
GTGTAGACGAGGCTTTCATCGAGATCAGGATGACCGTGATTGTGCCAAGTCCATTCTTCGTGCAGATAATCGTCGTTAAATCTGTATGAAGAGGAGTAAGTATTTATAAAAGGAACAGGGTATGGATTTCGATATAACAGGTATTACACCGAAATTTTTAAAGTCATGCAAGGTCGATCAGCTGATCGACGGGTTTGCCTCGGCTTGCGAGCTTTATTCGGCTGTACTTGATATAAACGGACGTATCCTTATAGAACCTTCCGGACCGAATGCATATTTGGGCGAGTTCTATGTGCTCATGTCGGATCCGAAGTATTACAGTCTGTATCAGAAGATAACTAATTTCATCATAGCTTCGGGTGAGCCTATGTATTCGGAGATAGATGATGGTAATCCTGACAGCCGGCTGTCGGCAGCACCCATTTTTGTGGATGGGAGATTCGTTGCGACATGGATTCTGTATGCACACAGCAAGGCACAGAATCAGAAGCTGTTTAAGTCATTTGACAAGCAGGGCATGATAGCGGGATGTCTGTCGGATATCATATCCAGACTTTATGTGGGCTCATTAACCATGTCTGAGGATAAAGAAGTTCGAACAGAGCTGGAATTCGAGAGACAGTGCAAGGAAACGGTTAATGAGATACTTGATGTAATTGTGGATGGCGACAAAAGAGCCGTTACTGATATATATGAGAAGGTCGGCAAGCTGCTGGATATCGATTTTATGGTTTATTATAAGTTCGACAGAAGCAATCCGACGAACATGGACCTGACTGAGTACTGGGCTAAGTGCGGCAGAGGTGAAGAGGCAGAGAAACTTTTCTGCTGGGACAATGACCACTATTCACCTGAGATAGCTGCGAAGATAAAAAGTGATGGTCTTATCATAGATAAGAATTCCATGACAAACCGGATGCGGGTTGAGGTCTTTAACGGAAATGTAAAGGCTATCATGGTTTTCCCTATTTTTATCAAGGGTGAATATGATGGCAGAATGATATTTATTGAGAATACAAAGGAACGTGTATGGAGTGAGCCGGAGATCACATTTGCCAGACAGATAACTGAGATAATATCAAAGGATCTGGAGGTTCAGCTGAAGCTTCATGATATAGAAGAAGGCTGGCAGATCATAAAGGATGTGGCAGAGGCAATTCCTGATTATTTGTTTGTAAGAACCCCGGATGGTAAGATCATCTTTGCAAACAGTGCCCTGAAAGACAGACTGGGTATGGATATAGTCGGAAAAGACAGCGGCTTCATAGTTCCGATGAATGACGGATATATAGATGACGCAGGCGTGCTTCAGACTTCTAAAGGAATATCCGTTTATCAGAGATATATAGATGTTCTCGGCGGCATTTACGATGTGACTGAGAGCTTTCATAAATGGAGAACCTATGACAGGATATCCATAGTAATATTAGAACCTTCAAAAAGCGAGGAATTATAATGGCAAATCTTGATGTTGGTATAGATCTTGGTACCTCAAATATTCTTATATACATAAGAGGAAGAGGTATAGTTTTAAGTGAACCTACTGTTATAGCATTTGATAAGGATTCAGAGAAAATAGTAGAGATAGGTGAAGAGGCTAAGCTCATGCTTGGACGTACACCGGGTAATCTCATAGCAGTAAGACCTCTGCAGCACGGAGTTATATCCGATTATACTAAAGCGGAGGAAATGCTTAAGTACTTTATCAAGAAAGCAATAGGACGAAACTTCTTCGGCAGAAGACCTCACATATCCATATGTGTTCCGTCAGGAGCTACAGAGGTTGAGAAGAGAGCTGTTGAAACAGCTACATACAATGCCGGAGCCAGATTTGTTAATATAGTAGAGGAACCCATAGCTGCTGCTATCGGAGCCGGAATCGATATAGTAAGACCGGTTGGTAACATGATAGTGGATATCGGCGGAGGTACCACAGATATAGCAGTTATATCAATGGGCGGACCGGTTGTTACTTCATCCATCAAGGTAGCCGGAAATGATTTCGATGATGCTATCATCAAGTATGTAAGAAAGCGTCACAGCCTTCTGATAGGTGATAGAACTGCAGAAGAGGTGAAGATAAATATCGGAACAAGCTACAAGCGTCCTGAGAATATATCCATGGATGTAAGAGGTCGTGACCTTGTTACCGGACTTCCAAAGACAGTGACCATAACCTCAGATGAAACAGAGGAGGCGCTGCGTGATGTAACCAGCCAGGTTGTGGAGGCAGTTCATTCAGTTCTGGAGAAGACACCACCTGAACTTGCAGCCGACATAGCCGATAGAGGTATAGTGCTTACAGGAGGAGGATCACTTCTCCATGGTCTGGAGCAGCTTATAGAGGAGAAAACAGGTATCACCACAATGACAGCTGAAGACCCTATGTCAGTAGTTGCAGTAGGCACAGGAAAGTATATAGATTATCTTGCAACACAGGAGTAATCGTACGTAAGATTAGTTAATTAATAATTGAGCCATAGCCGTCAGGTTATGGCTCTGTCATGTTAAACACTCACTTTCTTATAGTTTATAGAGGATATAAAGCATGGTACAGGAAGGCTATATAAACAAAATAATCTATCAGAATGAAGATAACGGATACTGTGTTTTTGTAGTGGAGACCAATGAGGGTGATGAGATATTTGTGGGAAATGTACCCGGAGTAGCTGAAGGTATGTATATCCAGGCTGAAGGCGAATATGTACATCATCCCCAGTATGATATCCAGTTCAAGGTCATCACTGCTGAACTTAGTATGCCAAGTGATATAGAGGGAATAACAAGATTCCTGGGCTCCGGTATCATAAAGGGTATAGGTGAGGCTCTTGCCAAGAGGATCGTAAAGAAGTTCGGTGATGATACCCTGAGAATCATAGATGAAGAACCGGAGAGACTGGCAGAGGTGCGTGGTATCTCCATGAAAATGGCTGAGAAGATAGCCGTCAGATACAGCGAGAACCGTTCCTACAGAAATGTCATCATGTTTCTTTCCAAGTACGGAATAAGCGTGAAGCTGGCTATGAAGATCTATGCCGAGTTCGGAGATGAGATATATAATGTGATCCGTAAGAATCCCTATAAGATAGCAGACTTCGTTCCGGGTATAGGTTTTAAGACCGTTGATAATATAGCTATGCAGTCGGGCATATCCGTTGACTCCGAATTCAGGATCAGCTCAGCCATGTATTATGTATTAAATCAGGCCATGGGACTGGGACATATGTATGTTCCTAAAGAGCTTCTGTTCAAGAAGGTTCATGAGCTTCTTAAGCCCGATGTGGACGTGGATGAATTCTTACAGCGTCTCGATGTAATACTTAAGGATATGGTTGTTGACTCCAGGGTAATACTTGAAACTTCAGACTATGACAGTGAGGAGCGGGTATATACCAGATGGAATTACAGAATGGAACTGGAGAGTGCCAGACGTCTTCTGGGACTTAAACTTGAGGCAGACTACGATGAAGATGAGGTCATGGAGGCCATAGAGCATGTGGAAACCGAAACAGAGATAGAACTGGACGCATCCCAGATAAATGCGGTGAAGCTGGCCATCAGCTCCGGCGTTTCTGTCATTACGGGTGGACCTGGTACAGGAAAGACCACCATAATAAATGCTATCATAAGATATTATGAATGCCAGGGAAATGTAGTCCTGCTGGCAGCTCCTACAGGAAGGGCCGCTAAGAGGATAACCGAATCCACAGGATATAATGCACAGACCATCCACAGACTTCTTGAATTCTCCGGAGAACCGGGAGAGGATGGAGAAAAGGTGGCGCTTCGTTTTCAGAGAAATGAGGGTAATCCTCTGGAATGTGATTCCCTTATCATAGATGAGGCCTCCATGGTGGATTCAAGCCTTTTCTATGCCTTGCTTAAGGCTATAGTTCCGGGAACAAAACTGGTGTTGGTTGGTGATATCGATCAGCTTCCTTCTGTGGGTGCCGGAAATGTACTCCACGACATAATTGAAAGCGATTGTTTTCCTGTTACGACTCTCACCAGAATATTCAGACAGTCCGATACCAGCAGTATCGTGGAGAATGCCCATAAGATAAAAGATGGAATCCATCTTGAGATAAATAACAAATCCAGCGATTTCTTCTTTATACCGAGAAGAAGTGCATATGATATATCAGAGGAGTGCAGCAATCTGATTGCTGAGAATCTTCCCAATTATCTGAAGGTATCGCCTCTGGATATAGAAGTGCTCTCACCTACGAGACAGTTTGAACTTGGCTCCCTGGAGCTTAATAAAAAGCTTCAGAAGAGACTCAATCCTCCTGCCATGGATAAACGTGAGAAGGAGCACGGAGACTGTATCTTTAGAGAAGGCGACAAGGTTATGCAGATACGCAATAACTATAAGCTTGAATGGTCCGTTTATTCCGATGAAAAAAAGGGGATGCTTCTGGATCAGGGAATCGGTGTCTTCAACGGAGATATGGGTATAATCACGGAGATAAATGATTTCGATGAAAGAGTAGTGGTTACCTTCGATGACGGAAGGGTTACCGAATACGAATACAACCAGCTGGACGAGCTGGAGCACGCATTTGCCATAACCATACATAAGTCTCAGGGCTCGGAATATCCTGCAGTTATTATTCCGATCCTTACAGGTCCTATGAAGCTTCTTAACAGGAATCTTCTTTATACTGCGGTGACCAGGGCAAGAAAAATGGTTGTAATAGTCGGTAATCTGAATAAGATAAATGAAATGATAGATAATATCATGGAGCAAAAGCGTTATACAGGTTTCACCAGAAGGATAACCGAGGTTGCCGAGGCTGATGAGAAGGAAGAGTACATGAGCCTCTTTGCCGAGGATGAGCAGGAGATACCGGATGATCTGTTCGACTAAAGATATAGTAAAGGATATACTCTTTCCGCCAAGATGTGCCCTATGTGATAAGGTAGTGCCTCCCTCAAAGGGATACATATGTGAGGACTGCAGAGGAAAGATATCTTATATAAAAGAACCGGCATGTTACAGATGCGGAAAAGAGATTGAATCTGATGAGGAAGAATACTGCCGTGACTGCATGAAGGATCAGAGAAGCTATATAAAGGGCTTCCCTGTATTTAATTATGTGCCCCCGGTAAGCGACAGCATATCCATGTTTAAATATTCGGATCGTCAGGAATATGCTTTGTTCTATGGCGAAGAAATAGTAAAAAGACATGGTGATGCTTTTCGGAAACTGGGCATAGATATAATAGTTCCTGTTCCGATTCATAAGAAGAAATATCTGAAGAGAGGATATAACCAGGCTCAGCTCATTGCAGAAGCTGTGGGCAGCAGAATGAATATTCCGGTGATAGCGGATCTGCTTCTCCGTAATGAAGAGACCAAGCCCCAGAAGGAGCTGGGACCGGATGAGAGGGCGGCTAATCTACAGAAGGCATTTGTCTTAAATGACAGCTGCAGCAGTCTGGAAATGATATTAAAATCAATACATGGGAAGGATGGTTTATTATCCGTACTTCTTGTGGATGATATATATACTACCGGTGCAACAATTGAGGCATGTACACGTGCCATCAGAAGACTTGACACCGGAGAGAAAAAGATTATAGTAGATGTATATTACACAAGTGTTGCTATAGGAAAGGTATAAAAATGGAAAAAATAAAAATAGCTCTTATATTCGGCGGACAGTCCAGTGAACATGATGTATCCTGCGTTTCAGCGACTACTGTTGCAGGAGTACTGAGTAAGGAAAAGTACGATATTACTTATATCGGAATAACAAAGGACGGACACTGGATTTTGGTGGAGGACACCGAGCATATAGCTGACAGAGCATGGGAAAAAGAAGTAGTGGAGGTGGCTGATGATGAGAGTAAGCAGAAGGCTCTATCAAAGCTTCCGAGAGCAATCATTTCTCCGGATTCCTCTCACAATCTGATTATCAGAAGAGGTGACAGCTTCGAAGTGAAAAAGCTGGATGTGGCATTTCCGGTACTCCATGGACTCTACGGAGAGGACGGAACCATTCAGGGACTTTTCGAGATGGCACATATTCCTTATGTAGGCTGTGGTCATCTTGCTTCAGCCGTTACAATGGATAAATTCTTTACCAAGGTTATCGCTGATGATATCGGCGTTGATCAGGCAAAATACGTTGGAGTTCGTGCCTATGAGGTAGCGGATGAAAACATTGACAGCGTAGTGGAAAGAATTGAAAAAGAAAGACAGTATCCTGTATTTGTTAAGCCATCCTGTGCAGGTTCATCTGTTGGAATCACAAAGGCTCATGACAGACAGGAACTGATAAAAGGACTTAAGCTTGCTGCAGAAAATGACAGTAAGATCCTGGTTGAGGAATCAATTGTAGGACGTGAGATAGAATGTGCTGTATTTGGTTACGGATCGAATGCATTTGCCACAGGCGTAGGTGAGATACTGGCAGCAGCTGAATTCTATGATTTTGATGCCAAGTATAATAATGCTGATTCCAAGACTGTACTTGATCCTGAGTTACCGGCAGGAAAACTTGAGGAAATAAAAGAAAAGGCTCGGAGTATTTATAGAGCCTGTGACTGTTTTGGTTTTGCAAGAGTGGATTTCTTCCTTGAGAAAGGAACTGACAGGGTAGTATTTAATGAGATAAATGCTATCCCGGGACATACAGCAATCAGTATGTATCCTATGCTGATGGAGCGTGCCGGACACCCTATGTCAGAGTATGTTGAAAAGCTTATTCAGATGGCTTACGAGAGACATGCCTATCAAAAATAATCAGTATCAAAGCATAGGACATGGTCAGGACAGAAAATGCAATCATAGTGATGAGTGCAGCCCTGCCTATGTTCGTGAATAGACTTCTTGAAACGATATTCAGACTTCCGTTTATTATCATATGCAGAAGCATTCCGGTAATAAGGGAGTCTGTTTTTATTGCTATATAACCAAGCAGGAGTCCAAATATAAAGGCGTAGATGCCCTGTATCAGATTGCCGTGATACAGACCGAAAAGAAGAGCCTGGATGATATTTGCCAACACAAGATTAAAGGCCTTCTTTGTATAGTGAAGAGTCAGCCCTCTGAAGACCAGTTCTTCCACAACAGGTGCCATAACAACAGCTGTAAAAATGAAAAGGACAGAAGTGCTGCCTGAGAATTCTTCCATCATGGAATTGTAGCTGCTGAAGCTTTCGGTGAATATCTTGCTGAGAATATAAAGTGCACCGTCAGTGCATATCTGAATGGAAAATCCCAAAATTATTATCAGCAGAAGTGATACCGGATGAAATGTAAACTTCAGGGCTCTCTTTGAATTATCCGTAAAAAAACTGCCCTCCTTCACAGCCTTATACCATCCGGAAAATACCATAAGAGAGAGGATGAATCTTATAAGATTGAATATCCCCTGATCTACTGATGCAGTTCCCGGATTTGATACATTTACATCACCTAAAAGTACGGTGATGGCAAATGCAGCAAAATACGATATTATTGTGATTAAGAGAGCAGTGAACAGTACTGTTACTGCAAATATAAGGTTTTTCAGTTTCATTATACTGTGATCTTCTTCTCGCGGTCGCGCTTTTTCTTTTCTTCCTGTTTCTGTTTCTTGATTTCTTCTTTTGACTTCTTATTAGCAAGTTCATAATCAAGCTGTTTCTGATAATCAGACTGCTTCTTCATAAGCTTCTCACGGAAGGATTTCTTGCGCTTAGGTGCATTTTCAGCTTCCTGCATCTGCAGCTTCTTTGTTCCCTTGTGAAGAGTACGTACGCTGGTGATGTAGATACCGCTGAGCATAGCCTTTACTTCACCATGCTGTGGAACATCATCATAGATGCTTTCGTCACAGATAAGTGTCATGATCTGAGGTCCGATCTTAGCCTTTACTATAGGAAGCTTAGCCTTGCGGTAACGCTTAGGCGCCTGTTCCATTACATTCTTTGGAAGATTTGCATCCTTCATAGGCATAATCTTCTTATCTATGATAAAAAGTGTTGCAGGCTGTGAAGCTGCATTTATCTGTTCTCTCTGTTCCAGCTGTTTTTCCTGAAGCTTGTTGCCCCAGAAGTAAAGTGCTACCAGAAGTCCGATAAGAACTACTGTAACAACAATAATTATTATTGCTCCTTTTGCGAGTAATATCATTTGTCTTTCTCCTAACTACTTATTATTATCCATCATATCCTGTAATCTGTCAGGGATAGATGCGTAGAATTCTTTACGCTCTTTTCCTTCAAGATCGCTTGGATAAACAGCCTTATCGAAAATTACCTTTACTTTGGCTCTTCTTAAGGCTGCAGGCTTATTATTTTCGAATATATCATCAGTACCTGTCATGGCAACAAGGATCATAGGACATCCTGATTTTTCTGCCATTCTGTAACCACCTGTTTTAAATGGCAGCATCTTATCCTCGTGGTTTCTTGTGCCTTCGGGATATAAGCCCAGAGACAGTCCCTGCTTCATATATTCAGTTCCCTGATTGATCGTTTCCAGTCCTGCACGGATATTCTTTCTGTCCAGGAACAGGCTTCCGATATCTGCAACCCACCAGCTGAATACAGGAACCTTCTTGAATTCCTTCTTGGCTATAAAGCCCAGAGGTCTGTCCACTATTGTCTGAAGTACCAGTATATCAAAATAACTCCTGTGGTTTCCGATGAAAAGTACTCCCTTATCATCAGGAACCTCGCTCAGCTTCTCCAGTCCGGAAACCTCTATCTTGGTTCCTGCTAACCAGAGTACACTTTTGAAAAATCCCCTTGCAATTCTCCAGCTCTTGTACCAGCTCTTATATCTGTCTTTCTTGGATAAGATCCAGACATACAGATGATATGGAAGGCACAGGATAACTGCCAGAAATACATAAATAGCTGTGATAATAAGTCTTATCATTTACGCTTCTCCTTATATCTGTCTGCCATACATAGCTGCCGTTTCATAAAGTCTTTTTGACAGGTGCTCAGTTAATGCTTCCTGCTTATATCTCCAGGACCAGTTGCCTTCGCCGATACCCGGAGTATTGAATCTTGCCCAGGAATCCAGTTCCAGCACATCCTGCATAGGCACGATAGCCATAGTGGCTACAGAACC
This sequence comes from Eubacterium sp., assembly GCA_017519155.1. Classification (GTDB taxonomy): domain Bacteria; phylum Bacillota; class Clostridia; order Lachnospirales; family Lachnospiraceae; genus Eubacterium_Q. Next base: position 11,445 of record JAFWSY010000004.1, on the reverse strand, counting down.
AAAACATGCACGGATCATAACCCAGCATATATCGCTGGCATCGGTACTGAAGTAACGTCTCAGCTTATCTCTGGACTGCTCGAAACAGTTCTTGTACCAGCCGAGAGTAGTATCGTTATCATGTGTACCTGTATAGCATACACAGTTTCTTACATGGTTGTGAGGAAGGAAGTTATTCTCGTTTGGATTTTCAAATGCAAACTGAAGTATCTTCATTCCGGGGAAACCGAACTTATCTCTGAGTTCTACTACAGACTTATCGATCTCTCCCAGGTCCTCTGCAATTATCGGCATATGGTAACCCAGTGTTGATTCCAGCATGGTGAAGAAATTCTCTCCCGGTGCTTTCATCCATTTGCCGTTTATAGCTGTAGGCTCGCCATATGGCACTGCCCAGTATTTATCGAAACCACGGAAGTGGTCGATTCTCAGATAATCAGTAAGAGTAAGCTGATGTCTGATACGTGAGAACCACCAGTCATAACCTGTTTTCTTATGCTCAGACCATTTATAAAGAGGGTTGCCCCACAGCTGACCTGTAGCTGAGAAATAATCAGGCGGTACTCCGGCTACATTCTTCGGATAACCCTTGGTATCCAGATCGAAGAGCTTTTTGTTAACCCATACATCGGCACTGTCCCAGGCTACGAAGATAGGGATATCGCCGATGATTCTGATGCCCTTGTCGTTAGCATATTTCTTAAGCTTCATCCACTCCAGGTCGAAGAGGAACTGAAGGAATTCGTAATAACCGATTTCCTTTGCCAGCTTTTCTTCCCATTTCTTTCTCTGGGCTGCGGTAGGATTCTTAAGATCATCCTTCCACATGTACCATGGAGCTCCTTTATGATAATCCTTTCCGGCCATAAAGAGTGCATAGTCTCTGAGCCAGCCTATTTCCTTGAACTGCTCAAAGGATTTCATAAGCTCTTCATCAGTAGAGAACTTATCCTTGATCTTATCATCCAGAAATCTGTCATAGGCTTTTTTGAAAAGACCTGTTTTAAACTCTATTACATCTCCGTATTCGATATCCTCGGGATTCCACTGAGGCATATCATTAAAGTCTTCGTCATATAAGAGATCTAGCTCTCTCAGATGGTCAATGCTTATTATAAGCGGCTGACCTGCAAAGGATGAAAATGGCTGATAGGGTGAATCGCCGAAGCCTGTATGTCCCAGCGGAAGCACCTGCCATGCCTTCATACCTGAACGAGCCATAAAGTCTATAAAATCGTATGCTCCCTTTCCCAGATCGCCTATTCCGTAAGGTCCCGGAAAAGAGGTGGGGTGCAGAAGTATACCGGCCAGTCTTTCAGGCCCCATGTCTACACTTGCTGTAATATCAATATTCAATGTTTTTTCCTCCGATAGTATATGCTCCCCAGCATAAATACTCTTAAGCTGTCTTTAACCTAATACTTGAAAGCTTTTTCAAAAAGAGGTATTGATCTTTCAATCATTTCAGTAGGAACACAGTAAGATATACGGAAGTGTCCCGGACACTGGAAGCTGTCGCCCGGAACTGTTATTAGTCCCAGTTCTCTTGCTGCCTTCCAGCACCACTCATTTGCATCTCTTAAAGAACCATCTTCAGACGGAACTCTAGGCATCATGTAAAATGTACCCATAGGCTTTACTATCTTATAGCCTATTCTTGTAAGCTCACTGTATAAGAGATCCGCATTTTTCTCATATATGCTGAGATCACTTGTCTCATCTATAACTCTTTCAATTACGAACTGCATAAGAGCAGTAGGGCAGTTATGACATGTAAATCTGGATATCTGACCTGCCATAGGAACTAAGAGGTCGGCATCCTTTGCTGCAGGATTAACAGCCATATATCCGATACGTTCTCCCGGAAGAGAAATGGACTTACTGAAAGAGTAGCAGCAGATGGAATTATCGTAGAATTTTGAAGGGAACGGTGAGTCTGCTCCGCTGAATACTATCTCACGATAAGGCTCATCTGTTATAAGGAAGATCTCGTGACCAAACTGCTCCTGTTTATCTGTAAGGATAGCAGCAAGCTTCTCTATGGTTTCTGTTGTATATACTATTCCGGACGGATTGTTAGGGGAGTTGATAAGAACTGCCGCAACATTTTCGTCCAGCATTTTTTCAAATTCATCGAAGTTGATCTGGAAGGTATCATAGTCTGCAGGAACAACCTTAAGTGAAGCTCCTGTTCCGCTTACATATGGACCATACTCAGGGAAATAAGGTGCGAATGTGAGAACAGTGTCGCCCTCCTTTACCACACATCTGAGAGCATGAGAAAGAGCTCCTGCTGCACCTGATGTAGGGAAGATATGCTTTGCTTCGTAGTTCATACCGAATCTTCTGTTGAGAGAATCGGCGATACTCTTTTTTGTGGAATCCTGTCCGAGAGTCGGGCTGTAGCCGTGAAGCTTTACAGGGTCTCCATTTTCAACTATATCCAGCAGCGCCTGCTTAACACTTTCAGGAGCCGGAACGGATGGATTGCCGATAGAAAAATTAAATACAGAGTCCGGTCCCATTTCTGCGGCACGTCCTCTTGCAAAATCGAAAAACTGACGGATGACGGACTCTTTGCCGGTCATCTCTTTATAGAATTCATTAACCATAATTTCCTCCTTAGTTACACACCTGAACCATCATTATAGCTGATTTAAGCTCATAATACAAGGAAACTTACATAGTAATGAAGAAATAATTTAACAAATATATAAAGGATAGTTAATTCTTGTTGTAAAGCCCTTTATAAAATGGTAAAATTTATAAGATTACGTTTTAATCAGCTAAAGAAATAATTAAATAATCATATAAGGAGTAAACAGGTATGGCACAGAAAATTACATTTAATTTCGACAATACTAAGTTTATGGCTGCTGATGCTGAGATCGAGGCTATAAAGCCAAGAATCGAGGCAGCAAAGAAAACTCTCGTTGAAAAGACAGGCGAAGGAAATGATTTCCTCGGATGGATCGATCTTCCGGTTGATTATGATAAGGAAGAGTTTGACCGCATCAAGAAGGCTGCTGCAAAAATCCAGAGTGATTCAGACGTTCTTCTTGTTATAGGAATCGGTGGTTCTTACCTCGGAGCAAGAGCTGCAATAGAAGCACTTCGTCACGGTTTCTATAATTCAGTTTCAAAGGAGATCCGTAAGACTCCTGAGATATATTACTGCGGAAACAACTTAAGCTCAACTTATATAAGCGAGCTTGTTGAAGTAATAGGCGACAGAGATTTCTCAATCAACGTTATCTCTAAGTCAGGAACAACTACAGAGTGTTCAGTAGCATTCCGTCTCTTCAAGGAAATGATCGAGAAGAAGTATGGTAAAGAGGAAGCTGCTAAGAGAATCTATGCAACAACTGATAAGGCTCGCGGAGCTCTCAAGACTCTTTCAAACGAAGAGGGCTATGAGACATTTGTAGTTCCTGATGATGTAGGTGGAAGATTCTCAGTTCTTACAGCAGTTGGTCTTCTTCCTATCGCAGCTTCAGGTGCTGATATAGATAAGCTTATGCAGGGTGCTGCAAATGCAAGAGAGTACTGCCTGGCTGAAGGCTTCGATACAAGTGATGTTATGATGTATGCAGCAGTAAGAAATGTACTCCATGAGAAGGGACTTGGAATGGAGATTCTCGGTAACTTTGAGCCTGCACTTCATTTCGTAACAGAGTGGTGGAAGCAGCTCTACGGAGAGAGTGAAGGTAAGGACGGCAAGGGTATCTTCCCTGCAGGTGTTGACTTTACAACAGACCTTCATTCACTTGGACAGTTCATCCAGGAAGGAACAAAGAATCACTTTGAGACATTTATCAATGTTCTTAATCCTCGTAAGTCAGTTGTTATGCAGAAGGAAGATACAGATCTTGACGGACTTAACTATCTTGCAGGACAGACAGTAGACTTCATCAATAAATGTGCTATGAACGGAACTATCCTTGCACATGTTGACGGTGGTGTTCCTAACATCCGTATAGATATGGAAACAATCGATGAGTTAGCTCTCGGAGAACTGTTCTACAAGTTTGAATTTGCCTGCGGCGTAAGTGGTTATACTCTTGGAGTTAATCCTTTCAATCAGCCTGGTGTTGAGAGCTACAAGAAGAACATGTTCGCACTTCTCGGTAAGCCGGGATTTGAGGATATGACAGCTGCTCTCAGAGCGAGACTTAATGGCTAAGCGCCATTTGAGCTATATGGTAGTTTATTAATATGTCTGCCTTCCCCTGAGGGGGGAAGGTTTTTACAAAAAGGAGTTACTAATGAAGGTAAAAAGGTATCGAATTATTGCTTTTGTTTTAACAGCTATGATGCTGTGTTTGTTTGGAGGAGCGTTTGGATATGGCGCAGCTTCCAAGGTTTATGCTGCGGACACCAAACAGTCTGACAGCTGGGAAGATCGTACCGGAGAAGTGACCGTAGGAGACTTTACTGAGTGCGACCTGATCAGAGTTGACACACTTGATGAGATCATATCTGAGGAAAGCCCTCAGCCAACTGATGATGAGATACAGGAAGCTATGGCGGGAGCAGGAAATGGTTCCATCGTAAATCGTGACTGGTACAGCTACAGCTCAAAGTATTTTTATCAGGCACTTTCTTCTCAGCAGAAGCTGCTTTATCAGGATATGTATGCTTACTGCATGTATTATCTTGTAACAGAGGATTCAAATAGCCAAAGCCCTGCCAATTACAAGACTGTGGGTATTAATGCAGGTGGTCAGATCAAATATGAATCTCTTACAAGATTCTTTAAATACACAGACTATGGATTATCATATTATGCTCAGGCTGATCAGGTATTCATGGTATTCCTTTATGAGAATCCTCAGTTTTATTTCCTGGATGCTCAGTACTACAGAACCAATGATGGTATGTATATGACTTTCTATGACAGGTTTGCAAACAGTACTGTAAGAGCTAGAACAACAAACGACATATTCACTAAAGTAGATAGTTTTGCGGCTAAAGTTGCTGCAGAAAAAACAGATTATGATAAGGTAAAGAGAGCACAGCAGCTGATCTGTGATAATAATGATTATGCATGGTCTATGCAGATTGGTTATACAGAGTATTATGATCAGTCAATATACAGTTCTATCCTTATGGGTAAAACAGTGTGTGCCGGATATTCAAAGGGAACCATGGCAGTTCTCAGAAAGGCCGGAACTAAGACTATAACAGTAACCAGCAGCAATCATGCATGGAACATGGTTAAGGTTGGTGCAAACTGGTACAACCTTGATACAACCTGGGATGATGATACATCAGGAAAGAATTATCCTGTAAATTATTATTTCCTTATAGCTGATGCAAATCTTACATACTATGATAGTACTTCAGAGTCACATATACTGAACCCGGACTGGACTCTTCTTGGTAAGCCTGTTTGTCTTAGAAATTATTCATCAGACACATTTATGAATCCGGCTTACTCAACATCAAAGACTGATCCGGATGCAAGAAATGAATTCAAGAAGACATATATACCACAGGTAACACCGGAAATATCTCTTTCATCTAAGACTTTTGAATATACAGGTGGTGTTATCAGACCTGCTATTTCTGTTAAGGCAGCAGGAACAGTTCTTAATGCTTCTCAGTATACAGTAGCATGGCCTGATTCCAAGGATATCGGAAAGTATACAGTAAGAGTAACTCTTAACAGTGCCTGCGGATATACAGGTACAGGAACTGCACAGTATGTAATTAATCCTAAGAAGACAAGCATTTCTAAGATTAAGGCCGGCTCCGGTTCATTAAAGATAAAGATCAAGAAGGGTGGCAAGTCTACTACTACAGGATATCAGATTCAGTACAGCAAGAAGAAGAGCTTCGGTGGAAAAAAGACTGTAACACTTAAGAGCTATAAGAAGAATTCAAAGACAGTTAAGGGACTTAAGTCAGGAAAGAAATATTACGTAAGAGTCAGAACTTATAAGACTGTAAAGGGTAAGAAGTATTATTCTGCATGGTCAAAGGTTAAGAAAGTTAAAGTAAAATAGTTGATGTTATTCCGAAGAAATCAGGAATTATAATATGGATGAATTATTTGAATTGATCGCACCCTGCCATTTCGGACTTGAGAGTGTTCTTAAGAAAGAAATCCAGGACCTTGGCTATGAGATAGCTGAGGTTGAGGATGGCAGAGTGACCTTCAGAGGTCCTGTCAGTGCTATTGCCAGGGCTAATATATGTATTAGAACAAGTGAAAGAATACTTTTAAAATGTGGTAGCTTTAAGGCTACCACATTTGACGAATTATACGAAGGAATAAAGCATATTCCTTGGGCTCGTATAATTCCGAGAGACGGTAGATTCTGGGTGACCAAGGCCACAACTAACCGCTCCAAACTTTTTAGTCAGACAAGTATTCAGAGTATTGCTAAAAAGGCAATGGTTGAAAGTATGTCCGCCACCTATCATGTAAACCGTTTTACAGAGGACGGCGAGGATTATCCTGTAAGGATATTCATTAAGAAAGATGAGGTGACGGTGGGACTGGATACTACAGGAGTATCGCTTCATAAAAGAGGCTATCGTACTCTGGTAGGAAAGGCTCCCATATCGGAAACCCTTGCTGCAGCTCTTATTATGCTGACACCGTGGAAGCCGGACAGGATACTGGTGGATCCATTTTGCGGAAGCGGTACATTTCCCATTGAAGCGGCAATGATCGGGGCCAATATAGCTCCCGGAGTAAACAGAGACTTTACCGCCTGCACATGGGAAAAGCTCATACCTAAGAAAGTTTGGTATGAGGCTTATGATGAAGCAAGATCTCTTGAGAAAACAGATGTGGAGATGCATATCCAGGGATATGATCTGGATTCGCAGATAGTTAAGTGCGCCATGCAGAATGCAGAGGATGCGGGAGTATCCGAATATATACATTTTCAGGCGAAGCCCGTTAAGGAACTCAGTTCTCCTAAGGCTTACGGTTTCATAATAACCAATCCTCCTTACGGCGAGAGACTGGAAGAGAAGGAAGCTCTTCCGGAGCTTTACAGTGTCATAGGAGAGAGGTACAGGGCGCTTAATAACTGGTCCATGTTTCTCATTAGTTCTTATGAGGATGCAGAGAGGTATATAGGTCGTAAGGCTGACAAGAACCGCAAGATATATAACGGAATGATTAAATCGTATTATTATCAGTTTATGGGGGCAAAACCACCTAAGAGGTAGGAATTTGAAGAAGATAATAGTAGCTGTTTTTTTAATATTCGTAGTTGCGCTTGTGTTAATTTATACTTCGGATGTTAAACCGGGAAAAATTGAAAAAGGTACCGAAACCGAGACTGCTTCGGCTGCAGATCAGCTTCTTAAGAGCCGGGCAAAGTTTATACAGGAAAACGGAATTGATATACTGATAGACGGAAAGAGTCTCAGTAATTTCGGATACAAGCTGAAGATCGATGACGATATGAAGGTATATGCCTCCGAAAGATTTATGGAGGATATAATGGGATGCTCCATAAATGCGTATAAAACCGGCAAGGTAGTAATAGACAGAGCCAAGACGGAACTGATATTTGGTTCCAACGATGTGCAGGAGATAGATGGAGACAGATTCATACCAATCAGTGATGTGATCGACCAGCTGGGCTACCGAGTTGAGTTCAATATAAGAAAAAACCAGATTGATTTTATAAATACTGACGGAGGAAGGTTCCTGCCGGACGCCTATGATATGCGCGAGCATGACAGGGTTACTCCCGTGAGAGATCAGGGAGACTTCGGAACCTGCTGGGCTTTTGCATCCCTTGCGGCCCTGGAAAGCATATCTCTTCCTGAGGAAGAAAATATATATTCGGTGGATCATATGTCGCTTAATAACGGCTACAGCCTTGAGATAAGCGACGGAGGCGAGCATACCATGAGTATTGCCTATCTGGCCTCCTGGCGTGGACCGGTATATGAAAAGGATGATGAATATGGTGATGGTGTTTCAAATTCTAAGCTGAAGGCTGAGAAGCATCTTGAAGAGGCCATCATTATGAACAGCAGGGATGATAATAAAGTTAAAAGTGCTATCTATAAGTACGGTGGTGTGGAAACCTCGATTTATATGGAAATGACTTATGGCAGCACAACTTCGGATTATTACAACGATGACACTCACAGTTATTTCTACGATGGTATGGCTTCGCCAAATCATGATATTGTGATCGTGGGCTGGAATGACCATTACCCAAAAGAAAACTTCGCGAAGAAGCCCCATAGTGACGGAGCATATATCTGTAAGAACAGCTGGGGTGAGGATTTCGGAGAAAACGGTTATATCTATATATCCTACGAGGATGTGAATATAGCTGATCAGGCTATCGTATATACAAGAATTGCCGGAAATGATAACTATGATAATATCTATCAGACTGATGATCTGGGCTGGGTAGGCCAGATGGGATTCAGTAAGGAGACGGCATACTTCGCAAATGTATACACAGCTAAAGGGGATGAGAACCTTAAAGCAATATCCTTCTATGCTACCGGCGATAATACTACATTTACGGTATTCGTGGTAACGGATTTTGAGGATGAAGCTTCACTTAATCAGAACAGAATTGAGATAGGAAAAGGTGAGACCAGATTTGCAGGCTATTACACCGTGAATCTGAACCAGGATATAGAGCTGACCAAGGGACAGAAATACGCTGTGATAGTCAGCATCAAAACTCCGGGCAGCGAGAAGCCTATAGCCATAGAGTGTGACGCAGGGGGAAGAACCCAGGGACTTAATCTTGCTGACGGAGAAGGCTATATGAGCCTGTATGGTGAAAAATGGCACCGCTCAGAGGATGAAAAAGCCAATATATGCCTGAAGGCATTTACCGATAACAGATAGAGGAGAAATCATGAAGAAATTAGTTTTCGCAACAGGAAATATGAATAAGCTGAGAGAAATCAAAGAGATTCTCGCAGATATGGATGTAGAGATACTTACCATGAAGGAAGCGGGAGTTGATATTGATATCGTAGAGGATGGAAAGACCTTCGAGGAAAATGCGCTGATCAAAGCCAGGGCTGTTTGTAAAGCCAGCGGCGAGCTCTCACTTGCTGATGATTCCGGTCTGGAGATTGATTATCTGGGTGGTGAACCAGGTATATATTCTGCCAGATATATGGGCGAAGATACTTCTTATGATATAAAGAACAACAATCTGATAAGTCGTCTGGAGGGAGTTCCGGATGAAGAAAGAACTGCCAGATTCGTATGCGCCATGGCTGCAGTTTTCCCTGACGGAACAGAGAAGACATTTGTCCGCACCATGGAAGGAAGAATAGGATATGAGATAGCCGGAGAAAACGGCTTCGGATATGATCCGATTTTCATGCTTCCCGAATATGGCAAGACCTCAGCTGAGATAAGCCCTGAAGAAAAGAATGCTATCAGTCACAGAGGTAAAGCACTTCGTGCCCTTGCTGAGTATCTAAAGAGTCTGGACAACGAATAAAAATGATTAAAAAGATTCTAATAGTAAGTGACTCTCATGGAAGAAGTCAGAATATAAGAATAGCAATTGAACGGGAATGTCCTGATATGCTGATTCATCTTGGTGATATAGAGGATGATCCCGAGGATATAAGAAAATGGCTGGATGCTGCAGCTGCCAGATGGAATGATAAAAATGAATCCGAAAAGAAGAGTCTTCCCATACCGGCAGTGTTTGTGAGAGGAAACTGTGACAGATACGGTGGTGACAGTCTTAAGCAGGCGGCAGTATTTGAAGTGAACGAGCACAGATTTTTCTGTACCCATGGGCATAGACAGAATGTAAACTATGGAATGGAGAATCTGATGTACACGGCTATGGAGAACGACTGTGACATAGCACTGTTCGGTCATACCCACGTACCCTTTGATGAAGTATATGATGATCCTTCCTCTGCTGGAAGTCAGCTCAGGATTATGAATCCCGGAAGCATAACTATTCCACGCGGTGGGAGAAGAAAGAGTTATATGCTGATGGAATTTGATGACGAGAATAACTATGAGGTTCAGTTGAAAGAACTATAACGGAGATAGGTTTTAATGAGATTTTTGAAGGATGAAAAAGTAAGAAAAAGTCTTTTTACCGGTACATGTCTTATATGTATTTATTTTATTATCTATAATATCAGATATATATGGGACGCTGCCGGAAAACTGATGGATATATTTGTTCCGTTCATAGTAGGTGCAGCTATTGCATTTGTTCTTAATGTGCCTATGAGATGGATTGAAAAGGGAATTCTCAGGAACAGAGAGAAGTTCTCCGGAGAAAAATGGGACGGCCTCAGAAGAGCGCTGGCTCTCATTATTACCTTGCTGTTTACAATCGTAATCATCTCACTGCTTATATATATGGTAGTTCCTCAGCTTGCTGTATCCATAGGTCAGCTGATAAAGCAGATTCCGGCAGGTATAAAGAGCCTTACGGAGTGGGCAGATAAGGAGTTCAGCTCCAAGCCTATTATCCAGCAGATGATAGACGGCTTTGCAAAGGATTGGCAGAGTATTCTTGAAAAGCTTATGGGCTATATGAAGAAAGCGATAAACAGTGCACTTGAAGGCGGAATAAATGCCATTACAGGAATAGTATCAGGTCTGATAAGCTTCATAGTGGGATTTATCTTTTCACTCTATGTTCTTGTTCAGAAAGAGAAGCTGGGCGACCAGGCAAAGAAGATTGTTTATGCTCTGTTCAGTAAAGAAATGGCAGATGAGATCATGGCAGTAGCCAAGATGTCATCCAAGACATTTGCCAATTTTATATCAGGTCAGTGCATGGAGGCTGTGATCCTTGCCAGCATGTTCTGCGTTTCAATGACTATTATCGGACTTCCGTATGCTATGCTCATCGGACTGCTCATCGGAGTTATGAATCTGATACCGATAGTCGGCGCATTTATCGGATGCGGCATCGGAGCTCTGCTGATACTTCTGGTGGATCCGATGAAGGCTCTGATCTTTGTTATACTTTTCATAGTGCTTCAGCAGATAGAGGGTAATCTCATCTATCCGAAGGTTGTTGGAGACTCTGTGGGACTTCCGGGTATATGGGTTCTCGTTTCCGTAACAGTAGGCGGAAGCCTCTTTGGTGTGAAGGGAATGGTAGTATTTATACCACTTGTTTCGGTTATGTACTCACTCTTCAGAAGACTGATCTACGGACGCCTTAAGAAGAAAGAACTTCTGGATGGCTACGAGCTTAAAACCGGAGTCGGAGAAGTAGAAGAAATCGAGACCAAAAGAAAAGAACCGGAGAAACAGCAGCCGGCTAAAAAAAGAAGACCACGCAAAAACCGAACATCAAAAAGGTGACACATAGGTATCAGGTGAAAAACTGTCATCTTTTTTGAGAAAAAGATGACAGTTTTTCACCTGATACCATTGTTAAGGGGGACGATATGAAAAAAGGCGATATCATTGAAGGTGTAATAGATGAATATAGCTTTCCC
>JAFWSY010000070.1 GCA_017519155.1 Eubacterium sp. | reverse complement strand
TATATTGAATTGCTTAAAATTCCTTGCTATTCTGTATTTGCATTAGATTGCAAGGAGGTTTTTTATGCATAAATATTTACTATCAGCTCTTCTTTCAGCTATTTTAGTCATAGTCTCCGTTACAGGATGTGGGAAAAGCATTAAAAATGAGAATGACACATCTATTACTGAAGCCTCTAATGAACTCCCTAGTGGCAATGTAAGTCTTAGAGTATGGGGAGCAGATGAGGATGCAGATCTTGTTAATCAAATTATAAGCAGCTTTACATCTCAATATGCAGGGCAAGCCACCTTTAATATTACCTTTGAGGCTCACAGTGAAGCTAATTGTAAGGATGAAATTTTGGGGGATGTTATAAATGCTCCTGATGTCTTTACTTTCGCAGATGATCAGCTGATGGCGTTTGTGGCATCAGGTGTGCTAAAAAAGGTGTCGAACGACTCCGAGATTTCTTCAAGAAATCTTACTGCAGCAAGTGAAGCCGCTTCCATTAATGGAAGTTTATATGCTTATCCACTAACTGCAGATAATGGTTATTTCCTTTTTTATAATAAAAAATATCTAAGTGAAGAGGACGTTCAGACCATGGATAGCCTGTTGGCGGCAGCAAATAAGGCAGGAAAACAGGTTTTCATGGAGATGACTTCCGGATGGTATATGTATTCATTCTTCGGCAATACTGATATGGAAATTGGTCTTAATGACGATGGAATCTCTACTTACTGTAACTGGAATGCAACCTATACAGACATTACCGGTGTTGATGTTGCCGAAGCAATGATAAAGATAGGCACGAATCCGGCATTTGCAGCGACCAGTAATGATGGCTTTACTGCCGGAGCTGCAGATGGGACTTTTGTGGCCGGAGTAAGCGGCGTGTGGGATGAAAACGCTATTAAAGAGGCCTGGGGCGATGATTATGCTGCTACCAAGCTTCCGACTTATACTGTAAAGGGCCAGCAGCTACAGATGTCCAGCTATGCCGGGTACAAGCTTGTTGGCGTTAACTCTTATTCGGAAAATGCATCCTGGGCAGCTAAATTTGCAGACTGGATGACAAATGAACAGAATCAGACACTGAGATTTACAATGAGAGGCCAGGGCCCTTCGAATACTAATGCTTCTTCCTCAGGAGAAGTGGGAGAGTCAAAAGCAATCAAGGCACTTCAGGAGCAGGCTCCGTATTCAAGTCTTCAGCGTGTTGGTGGAACCTATTGGGGCGCGGCAACTACTTTTGGAGAAGCTATGAGTGCAGGAAACCCTTCCGGTAAGAGTCTTCAGGTACTTCTAAATGAAATGGTAACAGAAATTACAGGCGAGGAATCAAACGGCAGCCTTGATGAGAGTGAAGCCGTTGAAGAAGTAGTTGAGGCTTCTACAGAAGCTTCATCAGGAGAAGATGCAGCTACAGATGCTTCATCAGAAGACATCGCTACAGATGCTGCATCTGAAGAAACCTCTGAGGCTGCATCAGAAGCCAATTCTGATTCAAGTGTGAATTAAGCAGGAGGTTGAAGCAATGAAAAAAACGAGTATAAGAGTAAAAATATTGGTTCCGGTTCTACTCCTTTTTGTGATCTCGGTAGTGTCAAACGTTCTTGCTATCAATAACCTTAGAAAAGTTAATGATATGGCTTCTGTGATCGCAGATAATTATCTTGGAGCAATAACGGAGTTAGATACTATAGGGCAGACTACCAAGAATATCCACACCCTTGCTCTTTCGCACATAGTTGCAACGGACTTTGAGACTATGACTGGTGTTGTAGCTCAGATTGATGAGCAGGAGAAGGCTCTTGATGAGTATATTAAGAGTTATCAGAAGTATATAGATACAAATACAGCTGATGCTTATCAGAATATGATAACAGATTACCAAAGCTTTAAAGAGTCGGTAATGATTCTTCTTGCGCAGAGCGCAAATCAGAAAACAAAAGATGCTTATAGCACTGCCAATGGACTGGTTGCAGACAGTTCAAAGAAGTTAAATGATGATATTAACACGATCATTACTTCATATAAAGAATATGCTTCCAGCGAAAGACATCTTTTGACAATGGGATTTAATATGGCTATTGTATCAGGATTAGCAGTCCTGATAATTAGTGTGATAGCACTTGCAATAGCTATATACATGGTAGCCAAACATGTTATCAGACCTGTAATAAAGGCGGAAGCAGAGCTTAGAGAAATTATAGACGGAATAAACAATCGTGAAGGAGATCTTACAAAGCGAGTATCTATAAGCTCTCACGATGAGATAGGAACATTAACGCAGGGAATCAATTCCTTTATAGAACTTCTTCAGAATATATTTACTACTATTACCAGTAATTCAGAATCAATGGATAAAGTGGTCAGTGATGTTCTTGGAAGTGTACAGACTTCAAATAGCAGTGCTTCAGATCTTTCTGCTTTAACAGAAGAACTCTCTGCGACAATGCAAGAAGTTGCCAATAACGCTTCGACGATCAACAGTAATACAGAGGCTGTCAGGGCAGAGGTCGATGAAATGGCAGAAAAGAGCCGCAAGATCAATGAATATTCCAAGACGATGAAAGAGCATGCGGACGAGATGGAGCATAATGCCAAAGCAAATATGGATGAGACCAATGCTAAGGTTAATGAAATCCTGTTAGCTCTGAATCAGGCCATTGCCGATAGCCAGAGTGTAGACCAGGTTAATTCTCTGACGGATGAGATTATGAGTATTGCAAGTCAGACTAACCTTCTTTCTCTTAATGCCTCTATAGAAGCTGCGAGGGCAGGAGAAGCAGGAAAGGGCTTTGCAGTTGTAGCCGGAGAAATAGGTAGTCTTGCAGAAAATAGCCGCCAGACAGCAGGAAATATCCAGAAAATAAACTCTGTTGTAGTAAGTGCTGTTCATAATCTTTCGGACAGTGCAAATGACCTTGTTGCATATATGCAGAATTCCATTCTTCCAGAATTTTCCAAGTTTGTAGAGGATGGCGAAAAATATAGAGATAATGCTAACTATATTGAATCTGTAATGGCTGACTTTACAGAAAAGACAGATGGCTTCAAGGAAACCTTCGACGAAATTGCAGAGTCAATAGGAAGCATAACAAATGCTATCGATGAAGGTGTAAAGGGAGTTTCCTCAGCAGCTGAAAGTACTCAGACTTTGGTAAGTGATATGGACAATATTACAAAGAGAATGGATGAGAATCAGCGAATTGTAAGTGAGCTTGATGACGAAACAGCTATCTTCACAAAGATATAAATAATATCAGAGCTATATTTTTTCATTAGAGGTATAGTGAAGCAAAGCAGAGGATCGGCAAAGAATTCAGAAATGGATTTGATGCCGGTCTTTTTTGAATTCATTCATGCAACAATTC
>JAFWSY010000003.1 GCA_017519155.1 Eubacterium sp. | reverse complement strand
GATGTCATCCGGATGACTGTATTTGCTTGATGATATTTGCTTAACAAAATTTGGTTGACAAATTTGTTGACAAAGAAGAAAAGATTTATTATTATTGAGTAGTTGAATTTGCTGTTATAGCTCAGTAGGTAGAGCGCAACATCGGTAATGTTGAGGTCACGGGTTCGATTCCCGTTAGCAGCTTATCATTTCTCGGCGGGATCTTACGATCCCGCTTTTTTTATTCTAAATAAGCACACATAATACTAATGGTACACATAATATCAACAAAATATTACTTTTTTTCGGCTATTTTGTGTATTTTCCGGCCAGAAACACATTTTACATACTAAATTTAATAAAAAATAAATTATTTTATGTTAATCATATATTGAGTAATGAAAAATTTTGTGATAACATTAGCTTAACTATTGTTATTTAGCATGGATAAGTGTTTGTTGAAATATATAGTTTATTATGAGGAAAGGAAAATAAATGAAAAGACGTAAAACCGGTCGGAGAGGCTTTGCAGTAATGATGGCGTTATGCTTTATGCTTACTGCTGTTTTCGGACAGAACAGGATCAGGGCTTCATTTGCGGTAAATGATAAGACCTATGATCTGACAGATTTTGAAGATTATATGGATAGCGAAGGCTTTCCGGAAAGCTATAAACCTTACCTTAGAAATATGCATGAGGCGCATCCGGAATGGGTTTTCAAGGCTGTTCACACAGGGATTTCCTGGGACGAGCTTATTGAAAATGAACGAAACAAGCCCGGAGATGTAAAGAATCTGATATACGGATCATATTATTATCCTCATTATAATTGGAGATCGACAGAGGTTGGTTATGACTGGGAGACTGATACATATTATTCATACGACGGTTATGTATGGTATGCAGCCTCGGATGAGATCCTTGCATATTACATGGATCCGAGAACCTACCTTTACGAAGAGTATGTATTTGCCTTTGAGGCACTTTCATATCAGGAGGGCTTCCAGAATATAAACGGTATTGAGGCGATACTTAACGGAACGTTTATGTATAAGACCAACGCCGTAGGTAGCAAGAAGAATTATTCATCGATAATGCTTGCGGCAGCTAAAAAATACGGCGTAAGTGCTTATCACATTGCATCAAGGATCAGGCAGGAGATGGGAACAGAGCCGGGAGTTGCAGCTCTTGGTAATTCATCATCATATCCTGGAATATTTAACTATTACAATATAGGTGCTTATGATTCGCCTGACGGAAATGCTATCCTTAACGGACTGAGATATGCGGCGGGCTCCGGCTCATACGGAAGACCATGGAATACGGTTTCAAAATCCATCATGGGCGGAACAGAGTATATCGCGGGCTCATTCATCGGTGAGGGGCAGGATACCATATATACACAGAAGTTTAATGTAACCAATCAGTCATGCCTTTATTACAATCAGTACATGAGTAATATTCAGGCACCTGCGAGTGAAGCAAATTCACAGTACTGGGCATATGCAGACAATGATCTCTTAGATTCATCAATAGTCTTCAAGATCCCTGTATATAAGAATATGCCTTCTGAGGCAGTAGAGAAGCCGGATGACAGCGGAAGCCCGAATAACTGGCTGAGCAGCCTTTCGGTCAAGAAAAATGAGGATACTGAAAAGACATATAAGCTTAGTTCAGAGTTCTCCGGAGACGTTAAATCATATTCGGTAACGGTTCCGAAGAGTCTGGATAAGGTATATATCAGTACATCTACAGTTAATGAGAATGCTTCGGTCAGCGGAGACGGATGGGTAAGTATTCCGGATTCCACGAATAATATAAAGATTGTTGTTACTGCGCAAAATGGCAACAAGAGAGTATACAAGCTTAAGATCACGAAGAAGACTACTACAGAGGAGCCGACAGAAGAACCGACTGATCAGCCGACAGAGGAGCCGACGGAGGAACCTACAGATGAACCGTCAACTGATGAGCCGACAGAGGAACCAACGGAAGAACCGACAGAGGAGCCTGTCATCATACATAAGGGCGACCTTTCGGGAGACGGCAAGATCAATGCGCTGGATATAATCTTAGTGCAGAGACTTATAGTAGGACTTGATAATCTTACAGATTAGAAACAGCTTCTGGCTGATATAAATGGAGATGACAAGGTAAATGCGCTGGACATCATTTTCATACAGAGGCATATAGTAGGTCTTCAGGAGATTATTTGGGATTAAGAAAAAATAGATAACAGAGGGAAGAAGTAAAAATGAACAACAGATTAAAAAGGGTAATGTCACTTGTAATATCATTTTTCATGATGACTGCGGTGCTTTTCGGAGTAGGCGGGAAAAAGGCTGATGCGGCGGAGATATATCTTTCGATGTCAGTTTCTTCTTCATCAGTGGATATAGGTGATCTTGTGACTGTAACTGTAAGTGCATATAGTGATGAATATTTCTCATGCGATATTGTTGTAAATTATGACAGCAGTATTCTTGAGTTTTATTCAAACAGCTTCGGAAGCGGAAATACTATCAATATTTCCGGATCCGGAAGTGCCGAGATAACCTTCAAGGCTATCGCAAGCGGCATAGCCTACGTTTCTACATCATCAGAGGCATATAACATTAACGGCGAGCAGGTTTATCCGGCAGAGCAGGGTGTAAATATTGAGGTAACAGATCCGAATACAACTGAGGAAACTACAGAGGAGACAACAGAGGCAACAACAGAAGAGACCACTACTGAAGAAGAAAGCTCTGAGACCACAGAGGAAACAACTGAGGATGAGAAGCTTTCAAAGGATTGCAGCCTTATGAGCCTCAGAGTTGGAAGCGGAACACTTTCTCCTGAATTTTCAGCTGATCAGACAAGCTACAATCTTACACTTCCTGAGAATACAACAAAGCTTGATGTAGAG
>JAFWSY010000069.1 GCA_017519155.1 Eubacterium sp. | reverse complement strand
TAGGCTTCCTTATCATCATATATCCAGCACTTGGTTATATCATCATAAGTACCGTATATCTTAACCTTATCTCCCGCCTTCATCATTGGCATATTAGGCTGCTTCAGATATTTTCCAAGTGCATCAGACCATTTGCCGACAACCATTCCCACGCTGTCAGTTTCTATACGGAAATACTCTGACTTTGAAGTCTCTCCGGAGAAGCATACAGTTCCTTCTATATACACGGTCTTATCAATATATGACCTGTCCTTTATTACTTCAGGAGTCAGCTTTATGGCCTTCTTTTCTATACTGCTTACAGACTTTCCTTTATAGTACCATTTAGTCTTTACTTCTTCCCCGTCTTTGTAGTATATCCTGGTACCATACAGCTGATCCTCGTTATATCTGGCCACTGAGTATTCATTTTCATTTGTATATTCTTTTATCTTGCCGTGTCTTTTACCCTTTTCATAAGAACCTGTTTCGTAGGCTCCGTCTGCATAGGTCACAGTACCACTGCCATGGATTTTACCCTTTTTCCAACCGCCCGAATATCTTAGTTTTTCGTCATCGCTGACAAATGTACCTTCGCCACTGGGCTTATCATTCTTAAGCCCGCCGACATAAATACCTGTATATTCTTTTTTCTGCCATTTGACAGTTATCTGTTTCTGATCACCTATGGATGCTTTAGAATCTGAATCAGCTATATCCTCATTCTCATCTTCTGCCTCATCGGAATCATCTTCATCATCGTCCTTTATAACAGCACTTGTAACGGACGCATCTGTTCCTGATGCAGCTGTTTTACCGGAAGATGAATTACCCGAAGCTTTTCCTCTGGTCTTGGCATATGCAGCTCCACCAATAATAAATAGCACAAAAAGAATGGTACAGATGATCCATACCACACTCTTTTTATTTGAATTCTTTTCTATATCAGTTTCATTATTACTCATGATCAGCTTCGTAATCCTTTATATGCTCTTCGCATCAAGTAATCAAACAAGCAAGCAATCGAAGTTGTATTATATCATAATCTAAAGCTTTATCAAATAGCAAAAATCTGTGTCAAATCTATAACAAATCATCAGAATACTGCCGTATCAACCACCATCTGCAGTTTCTTATCGTATACAACCACATTTATCCCATCTTCATTAGGGGAATAATCCTTCTGATTTATTATTATCTGTGACAGACCATTATCGCTTATTATATCATATCCGATATCTTGAATGCGAATACTCTTTTCAGAACCCTCCGGTTCAGACACTTTCATACCGTCAGCTTCAATTACCGAAGCACCGGGAGGCAGACTATCATTTGCTTTTACAGAAACAAAAACAACTATATTTTCTCTGCCTTTATAATAATCCGCATATTTTTTGGCATTTCTCTGTGCAGTGCTCAGAGCACCCTCAGCCACGTCAGTCTCCTCAGCATCCTTTTCTGCTTTCACTTCATTTTCTATATCTATTTTAAGATGTGTAGCCTCGCGATAATACTTTACCCTCTCATTATAGAGATAAAGCTTCTTAAGCTCCGGACTCAAAGCTTCATATTCCTTTCCGTCCTCCATAGCCTTTGCGAGCGCTGACTCAGTATCAAAAGACTCTCTGTCAGAAGATTCCCATGTGTCAAAATATGTATCATCCACAATGGTCTCTGCGTCATTATCATAAACAACTATATTTATTCCCCTGTTGTTCCAGGAGTATTCTTCGCCATCAATAAGGATATTCGATATATCCCCGCTTCCTGTACTGCCGCTGTTAATTGTATACTGTATCCCCTTCGGGAAACGGCCGGTGTAGCCTATGGCATTTCCATCAGACTGGGCATCATAAACAGCTCTTTCATACTTAACAGTACCTCTTTCCAGCACTCCAAGGTAAGCTGTGTCATCATCCATCTTAGCCAGTTCTTTCAGGCCTAAAGAATCAAGTACCTTACGGTTATCCTTATCAAGTCTTCTTCCTGCGCTGCCTCTTACACTTATAAGAGCTGTAAATCTTCCACCTTCAGCGAGCACCTTCATATAGTCTCCGATGGAAGTAGTTTCCTTAAGTCTGATAACTGTTTCTATCTTTTCCTGATACTCTGCCAGCTGGCTATCCATATAGGCATAGTCAGCATTTCCCCTGACATCAGTCGCACCGCACTCCGTTGTCAGATACTTTCCGAACCAGTCGGTCAGCTTCTTTGCACCATAATAATTATTATGCTTCTTATTTTCAGCATCCGTTGCCGGATTATATCCGATGTCGTCAATCAACGGTTCAAATACAAAATCAAGAAACTCCACGCCCTCACTGTCAGCCAGAGCCTGAATCGAAAAATGTTCCTTATTGCCCCAGTTACCGACTGACGGAGTCTTATACATGATAAGCTTTATCCCGTTATCATTGCAGAACTTAACCAGCTTCTTGAAATATTTCTCTGACTTCTCATGAACATCAATCCTTGCCTCTACATTTGTATTTACCACACTTGTGGAAAGAGGCATATCCTCGTAGGTTCCTTCATTGAAGATTCTTTTTGTCCTGAGATTATAACCTCTCAGATAGCTTCTGGGCTCATAGTTCAGTTTATGAAAATCCGTTCTGCCGAGTTCCGCCCATCTGGAATGATAAGTAAGAAGGGGAAATGTATATCCCAGCACCGCTCCCATTCCATTTGATGCCTCATTAATTGCTTCACGCTTTACAGATGAATACTTCATTCCGTTAAGAGCTTTCTCATAGAAGCCCTTACCCACATCACGTCTCATCATTGATACATCGAAAACAACTGTTTTCAGAGTATCCGGATGAAGTCTGTAGGCTTCCTTAACCCAGTAATATGAAGCAAGTACCGGCTGCGCCTCTGAAGTTATGCTGTAGGCACATATTCCGTAATTCTCATAAAGCTCCATCGGAGTTATTCCTACCGAAGTCATGCTGGCGCCCACAAAGAGTGTTTCAATACGATTCTTCGGCTCCTCATAGAAGCCCCTCGTCGCATCTTCATTTGTGGACTCATATGCAGCCACCTCGCCCACTTCCTCTATGGAAAGCGGACTTCCTTCTCCGTCACCGATTGCATCTTCAGACAGCCAGACCGGTCTGAAGAAGATATTTGCGAACACGAAAAGAGCCAGAAATATCAGGCCGAATACGAATAACTTTGCAATTATCTTCAGTGTCTTTTTCAATATCTTCTAATTTCCTCATTTATTATATATCGGATCATTCCGACATCAGCTTATCAAGCTCTTCCACGATTCTCTCGCAGGCTTTCCCATCTTCATAACATCCCTTGTCATCAAGAAATGCCTTGACGCCGGTTCTGTAGGAAGCTTCTTCAAAGTCTGTAATAGATTTTTCCAGCTCACTCTGACTCTTTGCAACAGGGAAAGGTGTTGTATCTATGGAATAATAGAATCCTCTCTCCTGATCATAGAGTTCAAGATCCGGTGTATATAAGAATATGGGTCTGTTGGTTAACATAAAATCAAAAACCCAGCTGGAATAATCAGATATTCCTATATCTATTCCCGGAAGCAGTTCCTGCATATCTCCGTAGAATGAGCCATCCTTCAGCCATTCGTTTTCTTCGAAGCCCCAGGCTGCGCGGTCTTTATTATGAGCTCTTACTATGATTATCACTTCTTTATTATACTTCTTCTCAAGAGCCTTTTTTAGGCTCTCAAAATTCAGCGGAACAAACTTAGAGGAATTTTCTCTGAAGGTTGGCGCATAGAGAACTATCAGCTTCTCATTTCCACCGTCTATATCAAAATATCTCTCAACCTTACGTCTCTTTTCCTTCATCCTCTCCTCATTGAAGAAGATATCATTTCTGGCATGTCCAAACTTAAGAAAAGGAACATCCTTCCAGAAGGTTTCTCTGAATACATTTTCCTCAAATGTACTGTTGGTTATACAATAGTCCGTCACCTTATTTGCCTTGGCTGCACGGTTCATCCACTTACGATTACCACCCAGACGCTTTATTCCGAGGCTTCCATGCCAGGTATTCAGGTAATACTGCCCCTTTGACTTAGGCATTCCATACCAGACCATGTTAAGAGCATTATCAATCCATATCTTGGAGGTAGCCATTGCATCATACATAGCCTTGGTTCTGAACTCAACCAGCTTAACCTCCGGCGGATAGTGACGTCTTGTTTCGGCAAATGTATACTCGTTGTCATATACTGAGTAGATCTCCACATCCTTATTCTGTCTGATAAGTTCCTCCACTATATAGCGGGGATTACATGAGAAATCCTTGTCATAGGACATCACGAATATTCTGTTGTTTTTAATCTTCTTCGGTTTTCCGTAGTATATCTTCCTGGTGAGCCAGCCTATAGCTGAATCAACCTTCAGACGTCTGTCGAAGAAGTCGAATCCGTGCCGGAAGAAATTTCCCTGCACCAGATATGTAATAAGTTTATTGGACATTTTTATTTTCCATTTCTATTAATATGTTTTAGCTGTTACAGTATAAATGGTTTATATACGATATGCTTTTCCTTATCTGTATCCTCCGGAATCTGCATATAGTTTCCGTAAAGCTTTGTCAGATACTTATCATATGCCCTGGGGATAGCACACTTCATATTGCCAAAGTCCATATCAACCGTCTCAACCAGTTCACTTCTCTTATAGAGTTCTCCAAAGAAATGTTTTCTTCCGCATGGAGTGGTCACATACTTTGATCTGTTATTACGGCACATACCGTTCCAGCGGTTGGCAAGTCTAGTCCAGAAGTTTATTGGCAGAATAGCCAGTGGCATACCCAGGAGAATCTTTATAATAAATACCTTGCGAACACTCTTTATAAACTTTTGTTTATCTTCGGCTTCCATTTCATTTCCCGAAACACCGATCTTAACCAGCTTCATCATCATCTTACGGTCTCTCCAGAACTTTCTGCATGAAAGCAGAAGTCCCAGTGCCAGGGAGCCGAATCCGTGAATCTTTCTTAGAACCGGATTGTCGAAGGTATTCTCTATAATAAATATATCGATAAATGCACCGCATTCATTGGTATGATAATCCTCACGGGTTTTAACCGAAGTTCCCTTCAACCTTACTCTTGAGAAAAGCAGCGCCAGATTATCCGTCTCTTCGGGAGTATGTATCCAGTACTTCTTTCCCATTTTCTTCTTAAAGAGACGTCTGAACTTTTCATAATCACGACGTGGCATGTTAATGTCTATATCATCATCCCAGGGAATGATGGCATTGTGGCGCACCGCTCCAAGAACACTGCCTCCCCCCAGCTCATATCGTATGTTATATCTCTTGCAGAACCTGACTATATCACGAAGTATATCGTACAGAGTATTCTGAAGAGCAAGCAGCTGCTCATCTGTTAATTCAATTGTATCTTTCGAACGTAAATGCTTGAAAGCATCTACTGTAGATAGCGAATATTTCATATTCTGTCCTCTCCGCTCAGGAAGGTTCTTCATAGCTTTTATAGCTTTACAGTTTTACAGCTTCTTTGCAGCTTCGTAAACTCTCTTACATGCATTCTGGTCATCAAACGGGAAGAATGCATCTATCTTCTTCTTATAATCCTCTTCTAACTTACAGTCAGATTCCATGGCATTTATCAGCTGATCTATCAGTTCCTCATTTGTTCTGCAGATCGGTCCGAAGCCCGTATCCTCCTCAGCATACTGAGGCGGAAGCTCAGCCGGATGGAAATAAACCAGCGGTCTTCTCATATAAGCAAAATCAAACTGGATTCCGCTGTAGTCAGTAACCATGAGAGCCGATTCCTTCAGCATCTTCTCATAGTTCGCCTTTACTCCCGGAACTATATCAACGAAATCGTTCTTATCATAGTCCCCGGCCTGTGGACTTAAGATCGGATGTACGAGATAAACTATCCTGTAGCCCGTCCTCTTCGCCGCATCTATCAGCCTTTTATCATTAATAAGTGAATTATATATCTTATAATACGTAGTCCTCTTGAAGTTGACGCTATACTCGTGCTGCTTACCCTTTTCGTTGGTTCCAGCTGTTACATTTCTGCGCCAGGTCGGTGTAATAAGTATCTGCTTCTTCGGCTCACCTGTAAGGCCATCATATCTTGGTGCACCTGTCAGCGTGATCATATCCTCGGTATAGCCGTATATCGGCTTCGTGATATTCTCTACTTCCTTCGGAGACACGCAGAAATAATGCTTCGTATTATCATAGAATTTATTCTGGTACTGGGCTATCTTCTGAATGGTAAGTCCATGCTGCAGACATACCACATCAGCCTTGAAAAGATCCCTTACATAGATCTCATCATTTTCGGTAAAGCCCATATACAGCCTGATATCTATACGCGTCGCAAACATTATATCCGACTTAAGACATTTAAGCCTTGTCTTATAGGTACTAAAGGGCAGAAGCGTCTTATATTTCTTACTGAGCTCCTTATATTCCTTAGTATCCTTATTGATTATGTAGTAAGTATCGATATCCTTTACATGTTCGTTCATGTACTCATAGAAATACTGACCGTTGTCACCGCCCTTAAAGAGCTGATCAAATGTAACCCATATCGGTTTCTTATTCTTAGGTGCCCCCGATATACTGTCCTCGGACTTTTTCCCGAAGCCTCTGCTCAGCTTGACAGCCGCACGCAGTCTCAGCATTTCCAGAGTCTTTTTCTTTCCAATCCTCTTACGTCCGTGACGGGCAACTCTGTACATCATCTTCAGCTCATGCTTCAGATGACTTCCTGTTGTCAGAGGCTCAACCAGCAGCTGCTTCTTATTCTCATCGAAGCTTAAGATTCTGTTACCAAAGAGCCAATAGCTCTCAGGAAGCTTGTTGGAAAGCCTTGACTGGAAGGAGAGAAATGTAATCCCCGTCCTTACCTTTGCCTCGCCATATGTATATTCAAAGTATATCTTATCCTTACTCTTTAACTTATCCACCGGAATAACTGCTCTGAAGGAATAGCCCTTCTTCGTAGTCCTTCCGAAATGTCTTATATTTGTATATATATCTGTTCTTTCAACTTTGATGCGTTCCTTGCCGAAGCAGGCCTCCAGAACTATCTTATCAAAATCAGCATAGTATACATTTGCCAGCTCTCCCTCTATGGTGAGAGTCTTTCCGTCATAATTGATCATACGGAAATTAACTACTGATTTATCAAAGCTCTCTATCTGAATTCCTTTGCAGAGAGCCACCCAGCCCTTATCCTTCTTAACAGGCTCGGCGCAGAGTGACATATCATTATATTTAAGTCTCAGGAACTTTATAGACATGAATCTCGGAACAGTACGGCGATGTGTCCACTTATACTGAACGATCACCTCATCATCCATAAGACGGAGCGCTCCGGACATGGCGTCTATGTATTCATCCACTTCCTCGCCCATAATGATATTCTTATTTCTGTCATTTGCATTCTGGGATATCATGAGCTGGATCAGCTCCAGAACTCCACCCTGAATTACTGCCGAATCAGGATGTTTTTCAAGAAGAGGTATATAGAAATCCTTAAGCTCCGGAGTATAATAGCTCTTCTCGTACATAGGTCTGTAGTTGTAGAAATCATTTGCCAGATAGTCAGTTATCAAAACCTTCTCACGAAGGATGTAATAACTCTTTACTTTATCATAGACCTTAAGAAGGAACATTTCCTCTCCGGTATGAGCCTTCTCTTCAAATCTTATATCACCTATCGCTTCCCTTTTTATTATGCAGGCATCAATAGTCAGGCTGATGTGAAATGGATTCTCTGACGAGTCAAACACTC